>JAISQV010000146.1 GCA_031273985.1 Spirochaetaceae bacterium
TTTTGTGATTTTGCCCAGGAAAATTCCGGCAAACTTACCATCGTGGGCACCTTTGACACGATCATTGCGCGGAACTTTCCCTGCGTGCACCCCCAGCTTTCCGTGGTGATACGGCTCCGCTTCGATTTGTGGGAATTTTCCCCCCACCACTTCCGCATCGAGACCCGCGACCTGGATGGCGAAATGCACATGGACGCCATAGGGGGTGACATTGATGTCCGGGGCGTGGGCAACGCCACCGCCGTATCGCACCTCGTCTTTACCATATCCAACCTTCAATTCAGAAGCGCCGGAGTGGTAAACTTTGTACTCTACATTGACAACAAGGAACTCACTTCCATCCCCCTCTACATCAGAAAGGGCTAGCCGGAGGCCGGTTGGTGCCCGCTATTTCCGGTATTTGACCGTTACATTCCCCAAAATCGCCGTGCCGGTAATGACAAGCTTCCTGTTCCAGGGGGAATCGGCGCCCCTTTTTTTCCGCTTCCCCACTCCCACATCTCCCAGAATGGGAACGGCCCGGTTTATCACCGTAACATTTTCAGGCACATGTATGACCACCTCTCCCAGAAGCGCATACGCGTTGATCAATGTTTCTTCCTGCACCAGATCGTCTTCGTTGATAAAAATCTGGCAGTCCCCAAGAATGGAAACAAAATCACGGTTCCGCTCTCCCGAAGGCAGGCCCTCAATCTTCCGGGAGGCCAGGATCGCGTAATGCCGGTCCGTGGAGCCGGGTTGAAAGCCGGTCTCCGCCTCACGCATCTCCCCAAGGGCGTTTTCCCGCAGGATACGGCCCAGCAGGGCCAGTTCCCGGGGGGTCTCGATTTTCTGCGCGTACTCCACCAGCCGCTCGTATTCTTCCAGCGAAAAGAAGTCCCGGGCGTACTGTTCGGACAGTGTTTCTACGAGGCCGGATTTTCGTTCTTCCAGCACTTCCGGTGGCAGGGGCATGGGATCAGTGTAGCACAGGAAGCAGCGGGAGAATAGGGAGACTCCGGCCTCCTTTCAAAATGCCGGACTTTGCATTACCCTTTGGATATGTGCAGCTTCAATCCCGGAGCCATAAAAGCTCTGGCGCTGGACCTTGACGGAACGATACTGCAGAGCGGCGCCGTACTCGGAAAGCGGACGGTCCTGACTCTGCGCCGCGCCATGGACCGGGGGCTGCGGGTTATCCTCTGTACCGGCAGATCCCCGGAATCCGCCGAAAAATACCGGGCCCTCATCAATGCGCAGGGCCCCATGATCTATTTCAACGGCGCCATGGCGGCAGATATGCCCGGCGGCAGCATTGTCAACACCGTGTTTCTGTCAAACGAAATTGTAGCATTCTGTGCGGAAACGGCCCTTGGCCTGAAGGTTTATTTTCAGTCCTATTTTTCGCGCAAAAGTGATTTCTTGCGGGCGGCTCTCTTTTCATGCGGCAGCGGTCCCGAAGCGGAACTCTACCGCGCCCACACGGGGTCTCTGGCGCAGCCGGCAGACATGGGAATATTTCCGGAGGATCCGCAGTATGCGGGCTGCCTCAAAGGTATGTTTATTACCGGAACGGAACAGATGGACGAAATCCGCTCCCGGCTTCTCCGCCGCTTTGGGGAAAGCGTTTCCATTACCAAATCCTCCCCCCTGTTTCTTGAGGTGCTGGCCCAGGGAGTCTCCAAAGGTTCCGCCCTCTCCCTGATCATGGAGCGGCTCGGCCTGAAACCGGAAGAGGTTATCGCCTTTGGGGATGAGGAAAACGATCTGCCCATGTTCAAGGCCGCCCTGCACTCCGCCGCTCCGGCCAATGCGGTGCCCGCTGTTCTTTCCGCAGCGGAATTTACCGTGGGCTCCTGCGACGACGAGGGCGTGGCGGCCTTCCTGGAAAAGGAAATTTTGCGCTGAACCCCGGCCGGCTAGCCATCCAGGCCCGCTGAGGGACTGCCGCTTTCGTTCAGCAGCGCCTCAAAAACCCCCTCAAGGCCGGCGTCGCTCCAGTCCATGCCGCCCACGATCCAGCTCACCACCTGGCCCTCCCGGTTGATAATAAAAGTTGTGGGAAAAGCCTGAATATTGTAACGTGCGCTCACCTGCTGATCGCCGTCCAGGGCCGCGGTAAAACTGAGATGGTACTCTTCCATGAAGGCCGCCGCCTTCTCCCGTGTTTCTCCCACGCTGACCGCAAGAATTTCCAGGCCTCGTTCCCGGTAGCGCCTGTAGAGGGTTTCCATGGAAGGCATCTCCGCCCGGCAGGGGGGACACCAGGTAGCCCAAAAATTAAGAAACACCACCTTGCCGGCCAGGTCCGAGAGGCTTACCCTCCCGCCGGTGGTCCGGGGCAGCGAAAAATCCCCGGCAGGGAGGGGTCTTGATAGGGCCGGCAGGCCCGCCCCGGCCAGAGCCCGGCCTATGGCGGCGGAGCGGTCCTGTTCACGGCTCCCCGCCTGTAACGTGTTGAGCCGCTCCTCCAGGACATTCCCGCCCCGCGCGCCCCAGGCCTGGTAGCGCCCCGTGAGTATGAGTACCCCTATAGCCATGAGAAAGACCCCGCTGAGGCGCTTGATCAGGGGGAGCCGGGGCTGTAAGCGGGCGAACAGCCTCCCGGTGAAACCCCTATCGAAGAGAAGGGCCGCGCCGATGAAGGGCAGCCCCAGCCCGGCGGAATAGGCGGCAAGGCAGACAACGGCCCCGGCGGCCCGTCCGCTCTGACCGGCCAGAAGGAGTACGCTCCCCAGAATCGGTCCCACACAGGGCGTCCAGCCCGCGCCAAAGGCGAGCCCCGCAGCCAGAGCCCCCGCAGGCCCCCGGACACGGCCCGCCGGGTGAAAGCGCCTTTCAGTGTTGAGGAATTTAAGAAAGTCAAAGATTGCATTCAGCCCCAAAATGATGACGATGATCCCCGAAAGAATGCTTATGAGCCCCCGCAGGCCGGCTAAAAAGCGGAGGGTTCCGGCGAAGATCATGCTGATAATGACAAAGACCGCTCCAAAGCCCAGAACAAAGCAGAGTGTGGCCGGAACAAACCTGCCCCGCGCTCCGCTTCCCCCGGCGGCGTCTTCCGGCCCCACACCGCCCAGGAGAAAAAGCCAGGAGGGAATAAGGGGCAGTACACAGGGCGAAAAAAACGAAAGAAGCCCCGCGGCAAAGGCCAAAAAAACCGGCGTATTTTCAATCATCCCCTTTAGTTTATTTTTATGGGGGGGTCTGTCAATGGGAAACGGACGGGATGACCCCCCCCCCCCCAAATGCGCCGCAAGCTGCGAGTCCGGCTCCGCAGCCGGCTCTCTCCCGGTCTCCGGCCCGGTCTTCGGGACGCCGCCGGGCCGGTCCTCCTTCATGTCCCGCAGCACCTTCACGGTTATGGGCACAGCAAAAATAACCGACGCCACATCCGCCGCGGGCTGGCTGAGCTGTATGCCAAAGAGGCCCAGCGCGGGGCTCAGGATAAAAAGAAAGGGGATAAGAAAGAGGGTCTGGCGGGACATGGCCAGGAGGCTTGCCTCAACGGGTTTGCCTATGGTCTGCAGCATCATGTTGCTGAGCAGCACCCAGCCCATAAGCGGGAAAGCCAGGGCTACCAAACGGAGGCTCAGCGTACCGATACGGACCACCTCCAGGTCTTCCCTGCGGAAGGCGGCGATTATCTGCGGGGCAAAGATCACCCCCAGCACCGTCAGGGGCAGGGCTATCAGGAACGTGAGCCGCACACAAAACCAAAAAGCTTTTTTTACCCGGCTGTAGAGACCGGCCCCGTAGTTGAACCCGCAGACCGGCTGGAAACCCTGCCCGAAGCCCACCATTACGGAAAAGGCCATCATGTTGACCCGGTTTACAATGGAGATGGCCGCAATGGCCGCATCGCCGTAAATGCCGGCAAAGTGGTTGAGTATGATGGCCCCCACGCTGCCCAGCCCCTGACGGAACAGGGAGGGCAGCCCCCCGCGGAGCATCTCCTTGTACATGGTCAGGCGGGGCGTAAAGTTGCGGAAGCGTATCGCCAGGTTTCCCTTGCCGGTGCAGCCCCTCAGCAGTATGAGGCAGCCCACAGCCTGACTGATGCAGGTCGCCAGGGAGGCCCCCGTTACCCCCAGCTTCAAGACAAAGATAAAAAGCGGGTCCAGCCCCATGTTGAGCACCGCCCCGGAAACCATCCCCACCATGGCATAGGAAGCGCTGCCCTGAAAACGGAGCTGGTTGTTCAGCACCAGGGAGCCCGCCATCCAGGGCGTCCCGATCAGAATGAAGCGCATATACTCACGGGCGTAGGGCAGGATCGTTCCCGTGGAGCCCAAAAAGCGGGAAAGCGGGGATATAAAGAAAAGCCCCGCGCCCCCCACCAGAGCCCCGGCAATAAGCGCGGAAAAGAAGCCCGTCGTCGCCATACGCGCCGCGGAATCAAAATCCTGCGCGCCGAGCCTGCGGGAAATATAATTCCCCGACCCGTGCCCGAAAAAAAACCCCAGGGCCTGAATCACCGCCATCAGCGGGAAGACCACACCCACCGCGGCAACCGCGCTGGTTCCCAGACTGCTCACAAAATAAGTATCCGCCATGTTGTAGAGCGCAGAAATCAGCATGATCACGATGGAAGGAACGGCGAGGCCGCAAACGAGGCGCTCCACCGGGGTTTCCGTCATCTTTACAAATCTTGATTGTTGTTCCGGCTGTTCACTCATAACCCGCGAGTATATCACTTTTTTTATTTTGCAAGAAGAATCTTTCAAGAGATTCAGATTCGGAATAGGGAGGGGGCCGAGCCCCCTACGCCCGGCCCAAGGTGCCGGGCTACCCCCGTGCGGGGGGCCCAAGAACCCGCTCACGCGGGGGAGCCCCGCAACGCCCCCGGCCTTCTCCCGGAGTTTGCGCAAAGCGCAAACTCCCAAGCTGAAAGCCGCAGACTTTCAGCAGCAACGCCCCGTGATTCCTCGCTACCCCAGCCTTCTCTCCCGGCCCTAAACTTGACCCACAAATACGGAGCCTGTCCCAAAACTAATTGACTGTGCGATAAAAGCGCACGGTTTTGGGACAGGCTTTTGGAAAAAACGGCCTAAAGTCCGCTTTTTTCACATAAATCCAAGGTAGCTTTCCCAAAACTGAAGGTTTGGGAAAGCCCCTACGAATAAAGATTTATAACCACGAAGAGCACTTTTCCGTTATGGAACTTTTCCGTTATGGAACTAAGGAAAAGTAGAGGAAAAGTAGAGGAAGCAGGGTTAACGGATAACCCTCTGGACCCCGTCTTTCAGCGGTTTTTTCTTGTTCTTTCGTAATCATCTTTCTTTCTTCGTGTCCTTTGTGATCTCCTTTGTGGTTAAATTCTTAAGAATTCTATGGGTCAACATTAGCACTATGGGGCCCTGTCTCAGCGGGCCGCCCGGCGGCGCTTCCCCCGGGAACGGAACCAGCGGGCAAGCACGGCGGCGGCGTCATCGGCGGTGGAGAGGCTCAGGGGGAAGGCCCCG
>JAISQV010000217.1 GCA_031273985.1 Spirochaetaceae bacterium
TGGCAGCGGGAAGAAATATGGGGGGCACCTCCGGGGGGCCCCATATTTTTCCCGGCTGACAGGACCCCCGGTAATTTTTTAAGGCGTCCTGTCATGTTAAACTTAGAATTCCTGCCCGCCAAAAGCGGCGTATTGACAGAATGGGGCAAACCTGCTAGCCTGATCAGGGTTTGCGCCGGGAGTCGCGTTCCGGCGCCCAAACGATGCCATTCCCCGGTTGTGTAATGGTAGCACGGCAGACTCTGGATCTGCTTGTGGGGGTTCGAATCCTCCCTGGGGAATCTTGTTCCGGCCCCTTCGTCTATCGGTTAGGACATGAGATTCTCAATCTTAAAAGAGGGGTTCAATTCCCCTAGGGGCTAACACAGTTTTCTGTAATTCGTTGCCATACAACGAATTACATGAAGGCAAAACAAAGAAACCCGCGGCAAGGTCTAAACTTGACCCGCAATTCCAGACTGAATACAAATCCCCGGAAATAGGAACTGCAAAAGGCACAAAGGAAGGAAAGTCGAGGCTTTCTACAAAAACCGTCGTGCGCCTTTGTGTTCCGTTGTGGTTAAATTCTTAAGGATTCTGTGGGTCAAGTTTAAGGCAAGGTGCGGGGTAGGGACCCGGCCCTCCCGTCGATTCTTTGCCAAAACTAGCCCCGGAACATTCTGCCCGGCGGCGGGACCCTAAGCGGGCCTCAGGAGCCCTCGTTCCAGTGGCCCACTTTACGGATCTTCTGGTTGCGGTAACGCACGAGGACCGCGGGGTTGCGCCGGCTGAGACCGGCGATTTCCCGGACCAGGAGCTCTTTGATGGACGCCGCCATGGCGTCCACGTCCGTATGGGCGCCGCCTTCGGGTTCCGCTATGACGCCGTTTATGACTTTGAAGTCCAGAAGGTCCCGGCTGGTGATACGCAGCATGGCCGCAGCCTCCCTGGCCCTGGCGGCGTCCCGGAGCAGCAGCGAGGCCCCGCCCTCGGGGCTTATCACCGAGTAAATGGCGTTTTCCAGCATATAAATTTTGTCGCCTATGCAGAGGCCCAGGGCGCCGCCGGAACCGCCTTCCCCTATGATCACGCACACGATGGGCGTCTTGAGCTGGCTGAAGTGCATGAGGTTCCGGGCTATGGCCTCGCCTATGCCCCGCTCCTCGGCGCCGAGGCCCGGATAGGCGCCGGCGGTGTCGACAAAGGTTACGATGGGCCGGCGGAATTTTTCCGCTTCCTGGGCGAGGCGCAGGGCCTTGCGGTAGCCTTCGGGGTTGGCCATGCCGTGGTTGCGGCGCATATTTTCCTTGAGGGTCCGGCCCTTCTGGTTGGCCAGGATCGTTACGGGGCGGCCCGCCAGGAAGCCCAGCCCCCCCACGATGGCCGGATCGTCGGCGAAACGGCGGTCCCCGTGGAGTTCTATGAAGTTGTCGAAGATCCGCTCAATGTAGTCCAGGGAGTAGGGCCTGTCAGGACGCCGGGCCAACTCTACCTGCTTCCAGGTGGATGCCGTGCGGGAGGCGGAGTGAATCTTCGCCTCAAGTTTCGCCAGTTCCTCCTCCGCGTTTATCCCGGATTTTTCCATGAGGCCCTTGAGTTCCTCTATCTTCTGTTCAAGTTCGATGTTTTTCATGGTCAGGTTCCATTCCGGGGGAAGGCCGGGCCCCGGTGCAGGTCTATGAGGGTAGAAAGGATACGCCGCTGTTCCCGCCGGGGGACGATCAGGTCGACAAAGCCCTTCTCCACCTGAAACTCCGCCCGCTGGAAGCCCTCCGGCAGGGTTTGGCCTATGGTCCCCTCGATAACCCGGGGGCCCGCAAAACCGATGAAGGCCCCCGGCTCGGCCATGGTTACGTCGGCCAGCATGGCAAAGGAGGCGGTAACGCCGCCGGTGGTGGGGTCGCAGAGCACCACGAAGAAGGGCGCCCCGGCCCTGTCCAGTTCCGCCGCGGCGCTGGAGGTCTTGGCCATCTGCATGAGGGAGAATATGCCCTCCTGCATCCGGGCCCCGCCGGAGGTGGTGTAGATCACCACGGGCAATTTTTCCTCCGCCCCCCGGAGCAGGGCGCGGCTCACTTTTTCGCCCACCACGGAGCCCATGGAACCCCCCATGAAGGTGAAGGACATGAGGGCCAGGATCAGGGGCCTCCCCTCAATCGTGCAGAGGCCGGTGATGACCGCGTCCTTCATGCGGGCCTTGGCCTCCGCCTCGGAGAGCTTTTCCTCGTAACCCGCCAGGTCTATGGGGTTGAGGGAGCTCAGGTTGGCGGAAAATTCGGTAAAGCTCCCCGGATCCGGGAGGTAGGCGAGGCGGTCCACGGGCTCCATGCGGTAGTGGCTGCCACAAGAAGGGCAGGTCTTGAGGGCCCCCAGAATCTCTTCGCCGCCGTGACGGGCGCCGCAGGAGGGGCAGGGTTCCATGGTTTCACCTTCAATCGGGCTCATGTTCTATCTCCCCGGAAATACTGTCGTAAAAGCCGTTGCCGAATTGACCGGAACGGAAGGTCTCATGGCCAATGATCCGGCGCTGCCGCTGTATATTGGTTTCTATGCCCTCGATGACAAGTTCCCGGAGGGCGCGGTCCATCCGGGCCAGCGCCTGCTCCCGGTCCCTCCCGTGGACTATGACCTTGGCTACGAGGGAATCGTAGTGGGGCGGCACGGTGCAGCCCGCGTAGAGGAAACTGTCGAAGCGGAGGCCGGGGCCGCCGGGCGCTTCCAGGCGGGTGATCCTTCCCGGAGTCAACGCGTTGATCCGGCACTCCAGGGCCCAGCCGCTGAGGGCTGCGGGCCCCGGCTCCACCTCCATGCGGCCCCCGGCGCAGGCAAGGATCTGCTGGCGTACCATGTCTATCCCCGACACCGATTCGCTTACGGGATGCTCCACCTGAAGCCGGGCGTTGACCTCCATGAAGTAGAAATCTTCCCCCTGGACAAGGAATTCTATGGTTCCCGCCCCCTGGTAGCCGAGTTCCCGGAACAGGTTCACCGCCCCCTCCGCCATGCGCCGCCTCATGGTCTCGCTCACCCCCGGCGAGGGGCTCTCCTCGATAAGCTTCTGGTGGTTGTTCTGCACCGAGCAGTCCCGCTCGCCCAGCACGGCCACATTCCCGTTTCCGTCGGCCAGAAGCTGGAGCTCCACATGGCGGGGATTCTCCAGACAGCGCTCGATAAAAACCGTGCCGTCTGCAAAGTTGGCCTCCGCCTCGGCCCGGGCCAGGGCGAGGGATTCCGCCAGCTCCCCCATGCCGCGCACGATGCGCATACCCCGGCCCCCGCCCCCGGCGGCGGCCTTGATGATCAGGGGGAAGCCCAGTTCCCGCGCCGCCTCTTCCGCGGCCTGGGGGCTGTCCACGGCGCCCTCGGTCCCCGGCGTAACGGGGAGGCCGAAGCGGGCGGCGGTGTTCCGGGCCCTTACCTTGTCGCCCAGGAGTTCCATCACCTCCGGGGAGGGGCCTATGAAGATGAGGCCCTGTTCCCGGATGAATCGCGCAAAGCCCGCATTCTCCGACAGAAACCCCACCCCCGGATGCAGGGCCTCGCAGCCGGTGTTAAGGGCCGCCATGACCAGGTTGCCGCGATCCAGGTAACTTTGGGAGGAGGGGGGCGGCCCTATGCAGACGGCCCTGTCGGCCATACGCACATGAAGGCTGTCCCGGTCCGCCGTGGAGTAGACCGCCACGGTTTCTATCCCCATCTCCCGGCAGGTGCGGATGATGCGCACGGCTATCTCCCCCCGGTTGGCGACGAGGAGCCGCCGGGGCGGATTCCGCCGTTCCCGCGCCGGGTCCATCCCAGTGACGCTAGAGCCGCCGGACATAAAAAAGCGCCTGCCCGAATTCAACCATGCCGCCGCTTGCGGCCCGGACCTCAAGAATCTCGCAGTCGAATTCCGCCACCAGATGATTCATCATCTTCATTGCCTCCAGGACGCAGAGGGTGTCTCCCTTCTTAACCCTGCTCCCCGGCTCCACGAAGGCCGGCGTGTCCGGGCCGGCGGACGCGTAGAAAGTGGCCACAATGGGGCTGGTGATGAGCTCCCCGCCCGCCGGGGTTTCGTCCCGGTCCCGGCCTCCCGGCGCTCCCTCCGCTGCCGGGGGCTCCGCCGCCCCGCCCGTCCTGGGAGGCGCTTCGCCCTGCCCGCCCCGGCCGGAGCGCGCCCCGGCGAAAGCCGCCGCCTTGCGGAGGGCCACCCGCAGGGAACCTTCCTGCAGCTCCAGCTCCGCAAGACCCGTGGCGTCAAAGGCCGCCATCAGGCGGAGTATAAAATCTTCGTTCATTGATACAACTCCTGCCGCGCTTTACCGAAGCCCGGACTACAGCCCTGCGGGATCTATGTCGGCCTCGTAATCCACGCCCGCCACATCGAAACCGTGGGCTTCAAGAAAATCATGCCTGAAACCCGCCACATCGCCCAGGCCGGGGAGGGTATCCGCCGTAGCCCCGTTGAGCCGCCTCAGCACCTCCTCCTGAACGTCATCCCGCATCTCCCAGTCGTCTATGCGGATCCGGTGCGCCTCGTCAACGGGCACCCGCGCCGGGTCCCGCGCCGCTTCGTCTGTGTAGAGCCGGTCCCGGTAGAGCCGGATTATCTGCTCCATGCAGCCCTCGTGGAGGCCCTTCTCCTTCATCACCTTGAAGAGGCAGGATATATAGAGGGGGATGATGGGGATCACCGCGCTTGCCCTGGTAACCACGGCCTTGTTCACCGAGACCCAGGCCCCGCCGCCCCCTGCGGCAAGCTTCGCGTTGATGGCTCCGGCGGCCCGTTCCAGGTCTTGCTTGGCCCGGCCTATGGTGCCGTCCCGGTAGATGGGCCAGGACAGTTCCGGGCCCAGGTAGGTGTAGGCCACGGTCCGCGCCGAGGGCGAGAGGAGGGATTCCCTCTCCAGGGCCTCTATCCAGAGCTCCCAATCCTCACCGCCCATGACCTTGACCGTGGCGGCTATCTCCTCCTCCGAGGCGGCTTCCGCGCCGGAATCTCGAATCTCCCCGCTGAACATATCCACGGTGCGCCCGGAGTAGGCCCCGCCTATGGGCTTGATCACCGAGCGGTACATCACCCCGTCCCGGGGATCCGTTCGCACCGGGGAGGCGAGGGAATAGACGATCAGGTCCACCTTCGGGGCTATGCCCGCCTCAGCCGCCGCCTCCCGCAGGGCCGCCGCCGCCGCCGCCTTCGTTTCCGCGGAGAAGGCGTCCCCGTCCAGGGTCCGTGCGGGAAGCCCCGATGCGGCGGCGCTGCCGTCAAAGCAGCGGTTGTTGTACCAGCCGGGAGTCCCGGTCTTGGTCGCCGAAGGGGCCTTTTCCAGGGAGACCCCCACCGTGGCGGCGCCGTAGCCGAAGGCCGCCGCGATGCGGCTTGCCAGGCCGTAGCCGGTGGAGCAGCCCGCCACCAGCGCCAGCCTGGGCCTCCCCGTTCCGGGGCTCAAGGTTTCCCTGGCCAGGGCAATTTCCCTCCGCACCGCCTCCGCGCAGCCGCCGGGATGGGCGTTGAGGCAAATATTGTTACGAACCATGGGTTTCAGAATCACTGTTTTCTCCTGTTTACGTTAATTTACGTGACGGCGCTTCCCACAACGCAGAGCCACTCCGCCTCCGCCGCCAGTTCTTCGCCCACGTAGGCCTTGCCCGCCTGTTTGATCATCCGCGCCGAGACCCTGAGATTCTCAACCTCCAGGCGGACCTCCTCTCCGGGCCTCACCTGGCGGCGGAATTTTGCCTTCTCCACGGCGCCGAGGAAAAAGAGGGAATCCCCCCCCAAAAGGCCGGCCTTTCTGAGGCCCGCGCCGCCCGCCTGGGCCAGGGTTTCCACCAGAATCACCCCCGGCACCACCGGGTAGCCGGGAAAGTGGCCCTTAAAGAAAAATTCCCCTTCGCCAAAAACCTGGCGGGCGGTGATTCTCTCCCCGTCCGCGCGGATGATCTCGTCCACAAAGAGAAAGGGCTCCCGGTGGGGCAGCAGTTTTTCCATCTCGGCGCTCATACCATCTCCTTAACCGCGCAGGGTACAAAATAATGAAGCATTGAAGAATTTATAACCACGAAGGCGCACTTTTCCGCTATGGAACTGAGGAAAAGTAGAGGCGAAGAAGGAAGAAAGAAGGAATGAAAAAGTAAAGGATATTCCTTCGTGCGCCTTCGTGTTCTCTTCTATGCCTTCGTGCAAATTCTTCATCCTCCGCACTAACCGTAGCGCTTGAAGACGACTACGCCGTTGTGGCCGCCGAAGCCCATGTTTCCCGATGCGGCGGCGTTAACCGTACCGTACTGAACCTTGTTGGGTACATAGTCCAGATCGCAGTCCGGGTCCGGCCTGTCCAGGTTTATCGTGGGCGGGAAAAACCCCTCCCGGATCGCCAAAATGCAGGCTATGGCCTCTATGCTGCCGGCCCCGGCGACACAGTGGCCCGTCATACTCTTGGTGCTGGAAATCTTGAGCCGCCGGGCGTGCTCCCCAAAGGCGATCTTCAGCATACGGGTCTCGGTAACATCGTTTATCTCCGTGGCCGTCCCGTGGGCATTGTAGTAGTCTATGTCCCCCGGTTCCAGGCCCGCGTCTTTCAGGGCGAGGGTCATGGCCCGCGCGCAGCCCTCGCCGGAGGGGTCCGGGGAGGTGATATGATACGCGTCGGCGCTGGCGCCGTAACCGGCAAATTCCGCCAGAATCCCCGCGCCCCGCTTCAGCGCGTGCTCCTCGCTTTCCAGCACCAGAAGCCCCGCCCCCTCGCCCAGCACAAAACCGTCCCGGTCCGCGGAGAAGGGCCGGCTCGCCTTTTCCGGCTCGTCGTTGTGCGCCGTGGACAGGGCCTTGAGCATCTGGAAGCCCCCTATGCCGAAGGGGACTATGCAGGCCTCGGTGCCCCCGGCCAGCGCCAGGTCCACCCTTCCCGCGCGGATCAGATCCAGGGCTTGCCCCAGCGCGTCGGCCCCGGAGGCGCAGGCCGTCACCTGAGTCAAGGCCGGCCCCTTGATCCCGAAGATCATGGACAGATTCCCCGCGGCCTCGTTGCCTATCATCATGGGAATCGTCAGGGGGGCATACGCCGGGGGCCCTGGCTGAGGAGCTTGCGGAAAGCTTCGCTTTCCACCTCAAAGCCGCCTATCCCGTTACCCAGCACTATCCCCGTGCGTTCCGGGTCGGCCCTGAGCTTCCAGCCCCCGCCCGAAGCGGCCTCCGGGGCTTCCGCCCCTCCGCTCCTTTCCAGCAGCCCCGCCTGGGCCAGCGCCTCTCCCGCGGCGGCCACGGCAAACTGGGTAAAGCGGGCCATCTTCCGCGCGTCCTTCCGGTCAGCCCAGGGGTCGAGGTCGAAGCCCTTCACCTCCCCGGCGATCCGCACATCAAAGTCCCCGGTATCAAACAGGGTAATGGGCCCTACACCGCTCCTTCCCGCGACAAGCGCGTCCCTGAAAGCCCCCGCCGAATTCCCGATGGGAGAAACCACCCCCATCCCCGTTACCACCACTCTTGTTTTCCGCACACTCATAATTCACCCAACTCCATAGCTCCGAAAATAGGGAAGGAGGGGGAGGTCTCCCCCTACGCTCCAGCCGCCTCCGGCGTCTTACGCTACCCCTACTACGGGGGGAAGAACCCGCCTATCGGCGGGGAGGCCCCCCGTAACGCCCCCCGGCCCACTCTAAACCCACTGTTGGGGGGCTTGGGGGGCCTGGCCCCACAACGGGGGCGTTGCGGGCTCCCCCGCGAACTGGTGAGCGGGTTCTTGAGCCCCCGCATTGGGGGTAGCCGGAGACCCCGCAGGGCCGCAGGCCCGAGGAGGCTCAGGCGCAGGGGGCTCGGCCCCCTCCTCCCTACATAAACATTCCGCCGTCCACGCTCAGCACCTGGCCGGTGATGTAGGCGGAGCCCTCGGAGGCGAGGAAGAGCGCCGCCTCCGCCACATCCTCCGGGGTTCCCGCCCGTTTCAGGGGGATCATGCCCAGCATGGCCTCCCGCGCCGCTTCCGGCATGGCCCCGGTCATGTCCGAGGCGATGTAGCCCGGCGCCAGCGCGTTGACCCGGACGCCCCGGCCCGCCACTTCCCTGGCGAGGCTCTTGGTAACGGCGATGAGGCCCGCCTTGCTCGCCGCATAGTTGGCCTGCCCGCCGTTCCCGTGGATCCCCACGACGCTGGCCATGTTGATGATGGACCCGGCCCTCCGGCGGATCATGTCGCGGCCCACGGTGCGGGCGGCGAGGAATGCCGCCGTAAGATTCACGTCCAGCACCTTTTGGAAGTCCGCGAGGCTCATCCTGAAGGCGAGGTTGTCCCGGGTTATGCCCGCGTTGTTTACCAGGATGTCGAAGCCCCCGGCGGCCTTGAGCAGGGCGTCTATCAGCGCCTCCGCCGCGCCGAGGTCCCCCAGGTCGCCCGTGGCCCAGTGGAGCCTTCCGCCCGCCGAGGCGGCCCGTTCCGCCAGGTCTCCGGGCTCCCCGGTGCTGAGGCCCCAGACCTCGGCCCCTTGGGAGAGGAATTTTTCCGTAATTGCCCGGCCTATGCCCCGGGAAGCCCCGGTTACGAGGGCCTTTTTTCCTTGCAAAACCATACGCCTCTCCTTAGACTCAGTTCCCCAGGGCCTCAATGCCGGCGCGGGTCCCCGCGGCGTAGCAGGGAACGGCGCTCCCCGTATCTTTCCAGAGCCCCCGGAGAACGCTCCCCGGCCCCGCCTCGAGGGCGGCTTCCGCGCCGCTCAGCGCCGCCAGGGCTGCCTCTTCGGCGGTCCAGCGCACGGGCTCCGTTATCTGTCTCAGGGCCAGGCGCCGCGCCTCTTCCCCGCTGCCAATCACCCCCCCGGAGACATTGGAGCAGCAGGGTATCCGGGGATCGGCAAAGGCCGCCGCCTCCACCGCCGGGGCAAAGGCCGCCGCAGCCTCCGCCATGAGGGGGGAGTGGAAGGGGCCGGACACCTGGAGGCGCAGGACCCGCCGGGCGCCGCTTTCCCGGAACTTCAGCTCCGCGGCGGCCAGGGCCGGGGCTGTGCCGGAAATCACCACCTGTTTGGGGGAATTGTAATTCGCCGCGTAGAGCCCCTCGATGCCCCAGCGGGCAAGGAGCGCCTCCACCTCCTCCGGGGGGAGGCCGAGCACCGCCGCCATGCCCGGCGCGTCCGGCCCGGCCCCCAGCCGCTCCGAGGCCTCCTGCATGGCCCTTCCCCGGAGCGTTACCAGACGGAGGCAATCCCCTGCGCCGAGCATCCCGGCGCAGGCTAGGGCGGCGTATTCCCCCAGGCTGTGCCCGGCGCAGGCAGCGGGCTCCAGGCCCCGTTCCCGCAGAAAAGCCGCCGCGGCAAGGTTGGCCAGGGTGATGAGCGGCTGGGCCAGATCGCTCCGTTTCAGGGTCTCCGCAGAGCTTTCGGCCAGCGCCTTCTCCGCATCGGCGCCCAGGGCTTCGGAGGCCAGGGCGAAGAGTTCCCGCACCCCGGCGCTGCCCGTGGCCAGAAGGTCCAGCGCCATGCCGGGGTACTGCGCCCCCTGGCCGGGGAAGAGAAAAATAGCCTTGGTGTCTTTCGTTACCATACCGATACTACCATACGATGAGGTTTCCCCCGTAGGTCAGGCCGCCCCCGAAACCCACGGTCATGACCAGATCCCCCCGGTCCAGGCCCCCCTGCCGGTTAAGCTCGTCCAGGGCCAGGGGGATCGAGGCGGCGGAGGTGTTGGCGTACTCTTCTATATTGAGGTAGAATTTTTCTTCAGGAATGCCCAGCCGCTTCCCCGCCGCCTGAACTATCCGGGCGTTGGCCTGGTGGGGCACGATGCGGCGCACCGCGTCAATCCCGAGCCCCTCCTCACGGAGCAGCGTTTCTATCGCGCCCGCCACAGCCTTGACGGCAAAGTTGTAGACCGCCCGGCCGTCCATTTCTATCTTGGGGCCCTTTTCCAGGGTTTCCCCGTCCTTAAAGGGATTCCGCGTCCCGCCGCGCCGTATCATGAGCCGCCCCGCGCCGGAGCCGTCGGCCCCGATAAGGGATCTTACGAGGCCCCGGCGCTCCGGCCCCGCGGAGGGCGCCCCGGTCTTTTCCAGCAGCACGGCCCCGGCGCCGTCTCCGAAGAGTATGCAGGTGGCCCGGTCTTCCCAGTCGGTGATGCGGCTCAGGGTCTCGGCCCCTATGACCAGGGCCCGCTTCCGCTCAGGCGAAGCGTTCAGCAGGGCCGCAGCGGTCTCCAGGCCGTAAATAAAGCCGGAGCAGGCCGCGGAAAGGTCCATGGCCGCCGCGTTACGGGCCCCCAGGGCCTCCTGCACGATGCAGGCCGTGGGGGGGCAGCCGTTGTAATCCGGTGTTGTCGTGGCCAGGAGAATCAGATCTATGGTCAGGGCCAGTTCTTCCGGCGTCTTTTCCCCGGCCCCCCGCTCTACGGCCAGGGAGAGGGCGTTCCGGGCCGCCTCCAGGGCCAAATCGCTCGTGGCCGTCTCCGTATCGGCAATGTGCCGCGCCCCGATCCCCGTATGGCTCCGGATCCACTCGTCGGTGGTGTCCATACGGCCGGCCAAATCATCGTTGGCTATCCGCCGGGAAGGGACCCCCCGCCCGGTGGCAGTTACTTCAATCGCCATAAGCCGCCTTACATGACAAATTTCGTTAAAATGTCATACTCACTATAGCCCCTTTACCGGGCAGAGTCAAGTCAAGGCGGGGGGCGTTGCGGGGGGACTCCCCCGCACGGGGGTAGCGGAAAAGCGTTTTGGCGCAGCCAAAACCTTTGGAGCGTAGGGGGCTTGGCCCCCTCATTAACTGAGGCGGCTGCGGAATTCCCGCGAAATTTCCCGTTTCAGGTCCCGTTCCCGTATGTCGGCGCGTTTATCGAAGCTTTTTTTGCCCTTGCAGAGGCCCAGTTCCACTTTCACCCGGCCTTTTTTGAGGTAGAAGGAGAGGGGAATCAGGGTGTAGCCTTTTTCTTCCACCCGCCGGGTGATGCGTTTGATTTCGTCCCTGTGCAGGAGGAGGCGCTTCTTCCGGTCCGGGTCGTGGTTGAAGATCGATGAGAAGGGGTTTTC
>JAISQV010000226.1 GCA_031273985.1 Spirochaetaceae bacterium
CCGTTAGCTTGGTGTAGCCAAAACCCGGATACAGCCCCGTACTTCTTTTTCACCGCGAACAGGCCCGGTATCTTTACCGGCTTACAACATACTATTCCTATCAAAATTATAACTTATTGGGGCTCTTCCCCCGGCGGTTTGAAGGAGCGGCGATGAAAAAAGGAATATGGGCGCTTTTCCTGGTAACGGCGCTTGGCGCGGGACTCTATCCCCAGGCAAGACTGGCGCCGCCCAATGACCCCAACGCTGCCGCTGCTGCGGGGCAGTCGGAAATAATCATCGACGCGACGGGCTCTGAAAAAGACATTGCCGTATGGGTCAACGACACCATCGTGGCCCACGTACCTCCCAAATCAACGGAAAAACTCATTGTCTGGGACGGGCGGAACATCCTGCATCTCGCGGAAACCACCGCCCGGGGCAGCCAGTGGAACACGGGGGAGCGGAAACAGGTGGTGGTGGACTCCGCCTCCAACCGGGTAACGGTAGGGCTGCTGCTCCGCTACGGCAGGCTGATCAGCGTAAACGTACAGCAGACCGTAGCCCTGCGCGCGGGGGGAGCCCCGCCGCCTGCTCAACCTGTGCGGCCTGCCGCCCAGCCTGCCGCCCAGCCGGTGCGCCCTGCCCGGCCCGTTGTTGCCGGCGGGGACAACACCATAGAGGGCGCGGTAAACCGGGCGGCGGATTCACTGATCGTTGTTCTGCCCGACGGGGCCACCCTGGCAATCCTGAACATTTCCACCCCGGATCCGGACATGGCGGAATTTGTGCTGGAAGAGCTGGCCTACCTCATGGTGGAGACCAGGCGATTCAGGGTGGTGGACCGGAGAAGCCTCGACGCGATCCGAAGCGAACACAACTTCCAGTTTTCCGGAGACGTGGACGACAGCTCCGCCGTGTCCATAGGAAAGATGCTGGGCGCTTCCATCGTGATCACGGGGAGCATAAGCGGGAGCGGTTCCACCCGGCGGCTGCGGGCCAAGGCCCTGGACGTCATGACCGCTGAAATTGTGGCCATGGCCTCGGAGCGCTTCTAGGCCGCTAAACGAATGAATCCGGGCCTTGCCGAGGGCCCGGTTCAGGCATGGAAGTTTTCCGTGCTTATAAAACTCTTTATAAAGAGGTGTATCGTGAAGAAGATTGTTGCATTGTTTCTGTGCCTGTTGGTCCTGGGGACCGCAGCCTTCGGGCTGGACAAAGCCGCCGGAGGCGGAGTCATGGCCTGGCTTGCCGGCAATACTGAGATGGAGGGAACTCTGTCTGCTTTTGGCGCCTTCGGTTTTTTTGGACTTGGGCAGTATGTGGAACTTAATGCTGGTGTTGCGAGCATCGAGGAGCTATTTGCAGTTGGCTTCGGAGCCTATGGAAAGTATCCCATCTCCCTATCGGACAGGATTGTTATTTTCCCCACGGCGGGCGCGGACGCGGAAATCTATTTTGCTGACGATGAAAGTGTAACCCAACTTTGGCTGAGAGGCGGCGCAGGGCTGGACTTTTTCTTTACCGACACCATGTTCCTCCGAAGCCATTTGGTTTTTGGCGTTCTTATTCCCATCAGCGCCGAGATAATCGGCACAACCTACGGTGCGCTCGTAAAGGTAGGCGTAGGCTGGATGTTCTAAGGCCCGCGCGTCACAGCGGCGGTGTTTACCGCCGTGAGGCGGATCCGGAGGTAAAAGGTGCGTTACGGTACTATGCGCGGCGCAGCGCCGCGTAAAACAGGGGCCCTCCTCCTGGCCGGTCTCATGCTGCTGGTTTTGGCCGGCGCGGGGGCCGATCCGGGGGGCAAAATTCCCGGCCTGGGCCAGAGCCCCGGAGGCCGGCCCTTCTGGGCGGACGATCCCTACGCGGTCTTTCCCCGCAGCGAATACTTTGCCGCCACAGGCTATGCGGCGGACCGCTCCTCGGCGGAAAAAAACGCCCTGGCGGCGCTGACGGCGCTCTTCGGGCAAAACATACAGGCGGAACTCCGCAGCGTGAGCTCCTACACCGAGGCGGTGTCCCAGGGGCGGGTGCAGTTCGAGGAGAATACCTCCCTGGAAAACGCCGTCCGCACTACCACCCAGTTGGACACCCTCCTGGGGGCCGAGATTCGCGGCGTCTGGGACGACGGCCGCTCCCTGATCTACGCCGTGGCGGTGATGGAGAAGGCCCCGGCCCGGAGGCTCTATGCGTCCATGATCCGCGCCAACAGCCGTATTCTCGACGGCTTTGCCGCCATGCCCGCGGAAGAGCGGAATTCCCTCGGGGGTTACGCCCGCTGCCGCTTCGCCGCGCTGGCCGCCGACGCCAATGTCATCTACGGGCGGGTGCTCACCATGCTGGGCGGGGAGCCCGGCCTTGACGTTTCGGCCCTCCGCGGCGGGGACGAATACCGCCTCGCCCAGAACGCCATAGCGCAAAACATACGCATCCAGGTCCGGGTCTCCGGGGATCGTTCAAACCGAATCCGGGAAGCCTTTAGCGGCGCCATCACAAAGGCGGGCTTCAGAAGCGGAGCCGGCGGGCGTTATGTTCTCGATGTAACCGTATCGCTGGAACCCCTGGAATTCCTGAGCAACAGCGCCAGGTTCTGCCGTTACACCATGGACTCGGGCCTCAGGGATACGCAAACCGACTCGGTTTTTTACATCACCAGCATGAGGGGAAGGGAGGGACACCCGAACAGCATTGCGGAGGCGGAAAACCTGGCGATCCGGGCCATCGAAAACGAGGTGGCCGGCACCTACGCCGAGGGACTTGTGGATTTTCTTTCGACCATGCTGCCCTCCCCATAGGCGGCGGAGGGTAGGTCCAAAAGCGTTTGTATAAACGCTTATAGTACTCGTGTCCGGCGAAACCCGGACGATTAGGTCTGCGGCAAGGCCGCAGATAAAGGAGTTTTTATGAAAAAGTTTACGTTACTTTTGGCCGCCGCGGCGGTTCTTCTTGCCCTTTCCGGCTGCGGCTCCGCCCCGGCTTCCGCCGCTTCCGCGCCCGTGGGGGACCTTCCTGACTTTGTCCTGAATCCCCCCATTGCGGAGGACGCAATCTACGGAGTCGGCGCTGCGCGGATGCAGACCGCCCAGGCTTCCCTGACCATGGCCGAGAGCCGGGCCCGGGTTTCCCTGGCCCAGCAGATCAACACCAGGGTTCAGAACATGATCACCGATCATATGTCCGGCAGCGAAGGATCCAACCTGGCCATGACCAACTTTCAGGAATCCATCAGCCGCTCCCTGGCGCAGGCCACCCTTTCCGGGGCGCAGATTATTCGCCGTCAGCAGACCAGCGACGGTACCTATTGGGCCCTTGCTTCCATCCCCACCTCCGCGGCCAAACAGCAGGCCATTGCGATTATAGGGGAAAACCCCAACCGGGCCCTGGCCCAGCGGGCCCTGGGCGAGATGGACGATGCCTTTAGCGCCCTCTACAACACTCCCCCTGTTCCGGTAAGCGACTAGCAGCGACATACCTCCTCTCACCGGCTGCCTCCACAGCGGGGCGGCCGGTTTTTTTAGCTCCCTAATGTTAAGTTACGTCTAAAATATCATACACAACAAGCAACAATAAAATTCCATGAAAAATAAAAGTATTTTTTGTACATTTTGCGCAATTGCGCCTGACAGGTCCGTCAAAATGGCGGGCCGGGGAGAGAGCACGGGGCGTTGCGGGGCAGCGGCGCACTCCTCCGCTTAAAGGCGGAGGGTACTTATGGTAAACGGGGGAATTTGTCTGCGCCGGAGCAGGCCAAATTTCTCCGTAAACAGCCTACGGCTGTCCTTCGTGCTTCCCCGCTGTGGGGGTAGCGGAAGAACCCGCTCACGCGGGGGAGCCCTCCTCCCTTATCACTCACCCCCAATGTTGCTATGATCCTCCCGGTTATGACAAAGTTCGAGGCGCAGTTGAACGGGCCGCAGCTTGAGGCGGTAACGAGTATAGAGGGGCCGGCGCTTATCATTGCCGGGGCGGGGTCGGGCAAGACGCGGGTGATTACGTACCGGATCGCCTATATGCTGGAC
>JAISQV010000237.1 GCA_031273985.1 Spirochaetaceae bacterium
CTTTGCCACATCCCGGATTTCGCTCCCCGCCACGGCGAACTGTATGCTGCTGCCGTGTTTTACCTTTCCCCACTTGAACAGGGAGTTGATGTCGATGATGCGCTCCCCCTCGTAGTAAATGTAAACCTGGAGTTCCGGGTATTTTGCGTTGTAGCTGTCTATGATCCGCTTCCAGGCTTCCACATTGCCATTGTGAAAGAGTTCGTTTTGTACCACCACGGAATACATGGGGGTCATGCGCTTGGGCCCCCTGGTTATGCCCGCCGCCGCTGCCGGGGCGGGCCCCGCCGGGGAAACCGGCCCCCCCGGTGATTCTGCCGCCGCCGCTTCCGTGGAGAAGGGGCCCTTGTAGAGGGCCGCAGGAATTTTAGGTTTTTCCCCTTCAAAGAGGGCCGCCGCCAGGAGGGCCGCCTCCCGGCACTGGGCGTCCGCCTTTCCGCCGCCGCCCTTCCCCGCATAAATCACAAGGAGTTCGTGCTTTCGCAGGTTTCCCAGGTTGGCAATTTCGGCGGCCACCTTGGGGTTGGCCGCGATGAGTCCCAGATCCGGGTGGTGGTAGGCCGCCAAAAGGTCCACGGCGTTCCACTTGGCAAATTCCCCGGCCAGGGCCGGGGGGTCCTCCGCCGGATTCACCAGGTTGGCGGATACCGTGTGGTAGCCCATTTTGTCCACGAGGAGCATACGGAGGAGCAGCCCTATCCGGTCCCCGGAGAGTTCCGGGTCCTGAATCTCAAAGAGAATGTCCCCCAGGTTGAGCCCCTCCCCCAGATCATCCGCCACGGCAAGGGTCTTTTTGATGTACCGTACCGCAGAGTTAAAGCCCGGGCGGGTGGAGAGAATCTCCAGATTACGAAGAGTATCTGCCATGTTTTAACACCTCCTGATCGCCGGGGCCTCAAAGCTGCCCCGAAGAGCCCATGAAAACAAAAAACGCCCCCTAAGACGGGGGCGCCAATCTACAAAGAACGATTCAAGGCAGTAAGACCGGGCCTGTAGGGCCTATATCTCACGGAGCCCGTCCCCGCCGGAATTGCGGTTTCCGCCCCTGCGGGAAGGCCGGGCCGGCGGCGTATCGGGCGCGCCCGCATCCCCGGCGTCATCAACGACACCCTTCCCCTGGGGCAGGGGAGAGGATTCCATGCCTAATGCGCCGTCATCGGCGTTGAGCAGGTCCAGGTAGGCCTGGGCGGGAGCCACAGAAGCGGCGCGGCCCGGATCCTCGTCGGTGCTGGAGGTGAAGCTCTGGTTGATGTCCTCCCGGACGGTAGAGCGCCGCCGGCTGAAGGAGGCGAAGGCCGCATCCTGGAAGCCCTTGCTTACCCCGTGGAGGAATTCGTTGAGCACATTGGCCATGGAGTCCAGGGTGGCTTTCTTCCGCTTGATCGAGGTGATGTCCACATCCAGGAGGAGTCCCGGCTGTATGTGGTAGGGGTTGAGCATATAGTCGAAGCGGTTGTACTCCCGCTCCAGGAAGTTAAGCCGGTCTTCCATTACCCGCCGCTCCACGGGGTACTGGTAGTTGTACATATTCTTGAGTTTTTCCCGCATCAGAATGATCTTCTGCCGGATCTTGTCCTTTTCATAGACATAGGTACGGTTCATCCGTTCCACTTCGGTTTCGCCGGCCTGCACAAAGGATATTTCGTCCCAGACGTGCTCGATGGCCTCGTAGACCGGCTCGCCGGAGCGCTCCTTGGTCTTCCTGATTCGGGCACGGTGCTTGCCCGCCAGATCGTTGAAATCCACGGTCTTGAAGAGGCCCTTGCCCCCTTCATAAATATCGGAAACCACATCCCAGAGGTGCCGCACCTCGGTCTCGAAACTCGCTATCTGCACGTCGTAGGCCTTGCGCTCCTCAATGAGCTGGGCGTTATCGTAGTAGCGCAGCCGTATCTGGTAACGCTCGTCGGGCAGGTTATTGGTATCCGTGTCCTCGTATTCCCGAATCAGCAGTTCCCGGGCGTTCTTGAGGTTTTCTATGTACTGATAACCCATGCGGGAGGTGTCCAGAATGGAGGTAATGGAGTTGATCGCCGTGTTGAAGCCCCTGGTCCGGATATTGTCTATGTCCACGATCTTCTTGAGATTCTCCCGCACATTCTGCTGATCGTAATCCGTGGGGTCTATCTCCGCCCGGAGATTGGCGATCCGCTCGAAAAGCGCCTTGGCCACGTGGGTGTAGCGTTTGGATTCGGCATCATCCGCCTGATCATCGGTATAGTTCTCCACCCGGCTCATCTTGCTGAAGATGATCTCACTGTCCGAAAGCTCCTCAAGCCCCTGATCGATACGCTCATCCTTGAGCTTGTCTATCTCCTTGTCGATGCAGTCGATAAGGTGTTTGGAGAGAAGGTCCTTGATCAGGTATTCCACCGTCACCTGATAGTGGAAGATGGGGCTGATCAGTTCCGAATCAAGGATGTTCACGGATAGTTTGACATCCGTTACGGTCTTGGGCTTGTTGAGGTTGTCCTTGAAGGCGCATTTTACGATGGAGTACGCGTTTTCACCGCGGATAAAGGCGCCGGTATCGGTCTTCTGCCTGAGGAGGCTGTTCGTGTGGTTCTCCAGCTCGTTCACCCCCCGCTGAATATGGCCCTGCAGGTGCCCGAACATATTCACCATGGACTTTTCAATTTCACCGGTGTTGAACCTGTCCGCGCCGCCCACCTGATCCAGCAGGTCCGCCACCTCTTTGGGGGTGTAGCGGGAGAGGACCTTGGTCTCTTCCTTATCAATATAGTTCCGGATCTTCTTAACCATCTCGTCTTCGGTGGTTACCATGTACCGGTTGAACATATTTTGATAGTTCTGGTTAAAGTAATTGTAGAGTTTTTCCTTGAGGCCGCCCATCACATCCAGGCGCTCCAATACATCCTTGGGCAGCTTGGAATTGATATGATGAATGACCTTGTTGGCCTCTTCCTCCAGAAGTTGGTTCACTTCGTTCTGCTGGTCCCGGTACTCCTGGGCCAGTGAATTACGGGAACCTACGGCGCTCGGTTTTTCAGGGTGAAAGACATTCGGGCTTTTGGGCAGGTCTATTGCTCCCATGGTCGCAGCTCCTTATATGGCGATTCGTCAAGGCTCGTCCCGAGCCAGGCTTGTCCCGAACCTTCAAGCCCGGAACAAGGGGCGTTTCCGTTTCCAATGAAACCCCCTGCTTTTCAATCTGACGATAAGTTTACAGTATCACGGGGGGAAAGGTAAAGCCGTCAATTGAGCCTTTTCCTAAATTTATGCTAGAATGGATATTATGCAAGCCTTTTTTCGCCGATTTTTTGCCGTCTTGTTCCTGGCCGCCCTCCCCGCGGCGGGGCTCTTCGCCTCGGAGCCCCGGAAG
The DNA here is from genome assembly GCA_031273985.1 of Spirochaetaceae bacterium. Classification (GTDB taxonomy): domain Bacteria; phylum Spirochaetota; class Spirochaetia; order Treponematales; family Breznakiellaceae; genus JAISQV01. The sequence continues at coordinate 3,344 of JAISQV010000237.1, forward strand.
GCGGCTCTGGACATATACCTGGTCGTCCGGCCGCAGCCCGGAGAAGAGGCCGCCGTATGGCTCTGCGACTACCTCCTGGACAGGGTGCTGCAGGAGGGGGACCGGCTCTGCGTGTGGAGCGCGGGCCCGGCGGCCTCCCGGCTTTTCGAGGGGACCTTCGCCGGGGCGGAGACCAGAACCCGGCTCAGCGAGCTGTTTCTCGGACTCCCCGGCGGGACCGGGCCGGCCTACGGCACGCCGGATTATGCCGGCGCGCTGCGGGAGGCCGCCGCCATGCTCCGGGGGCGGAACGATTCTATCCCCTGCGTTCTCGTAATCACCGGAAAGGACGCGCTCCCCGGCACGGCGGCGCGGAGCCTCCGCTTTTCCCGGATAGAGGAATTTCCCTCTTTCCGGGTAATAACCGCGGCGCTGGGCATAGAGGCGGAGGTCCGCCGTGCCGCCGCCGCCTTCATGGAGTAACGTGAAAAGCGGAGGAAAACTCAGGGTCCTGAGCACCCTGGCCGGGGCGGCGGCGCTGGCGGTGATTGTGGTGCTTCTCAAAAACCCCGCGGAGCTCTTTCGGGGCGGGGATCCGGGCCCCCGGCGGCAGAGCCGGGTGGTGATTCCCCAGCGGGGATTCGACGGCTCCGGGGACGGCCTCAGCGGGGATGAGATCCTCCTCCGGGAGGAGACGCTGAACGCCCGGGTGGCCATGAACGAGGGGGAGATCATCGCGGCGATCCTTACCCAGGATCTCGACGGGGACAAGCAGGACGAGCAGATCATCGCCTACACCACGGCCCCCGGCGGGGGGGCGGAGACTCCCATCCGCATAGCCTACATAAGCTTTGATCCGGCCCTCGGCGGCTTCAGGCGGCGCTGGAGCGTCTCCACCGGCGCCACCCGGCCAGGAACGGTTTCCCTCCACGTTCAGGATGTGCTGGGGGACCGGAGCAACTGCATCATCGTAACGGGGATGAACGGCGCCGGGCAGCACACCCTCACCATACTCCGCCGGGATGGCGGCGGCGAGGACGAGCCCTGGCGGAAGATTGCCGACATAGGCATGGACGGCACCATCACCATACGGGAGGCGGAGCGGGGCCAGGCCTACCGCATGGGGCAGAGCGCGGGGCAGAGCTTCACCATCGCCGCCTACGGCAGGGATCCCAATTCGGAGAATATTCTCGATCAGATTGAGATAATTTACCGCTACCACGAGGGGCGCGGCCGTTTCGAGCAGGCTCAATTCAGCCGCATACCGGGGCCGCAGGTGCAGCAGCGCCGGGTGCGGGAACTCCTTTCGGGGGGCGCTGAAAATTTTGAGGGCTTCATAGACGGGATTTGGTACCATGTGAGTCCCCAGGGAACGGTGGACCTGCGGCAGTATATCTACTTCGATTCCCTTAACCGGGAGATCATTTTTTGCAATGATGAAACCCAGCAGGTCTTTAACTGGAGAAATTCCAGCGCCACCCGCTACGGCCTCTATGTTTCCTGTCAGAATTTTTCGGTAAGCACCCTGAGGCGATCCATCGACATAGAACTGGAATCCCTTTCCAGCCTGCGGATCAAGGTAGTGGAAGATGTGAGGCTTAACATAAGCGTAAACAATTCCTGGGACGGTTCCTACCGCCGCACCGAAACCGTGGAACAGGGGGAAGAGGCCGCAGCGCCGGAACCCTACCTGGAGGCGGTTTATGACGGCTCCATCGGGAGACTCCGCTTCAACGCCGGCGGCGGCTACGAGCTTGACACGGGAAACGAAATCCGCCGGGGAAGTTACACCTTCTATGCGGTGGGGGGGCAGACGGTGCTGGAACTGCGGCCCGGAGCGGTGTCGGGAAACCGGCGGGAAATCTGGCTTGCCGGGCAGCCCGGCCCGGACTCCCTTTCCCTGCGCAGGGTTATCCTCAGCACCCGGGGCTTCCAGCCCGTTCACGAACCCGACGTCAACCTGACCCGCGCCGAGTAACAGGGCCAGCGCATCGCCAAAGCTAGTGTACTGTCTTACACAGAAGTAGGAATAACCACGGACGACACAGACAGACACGGACAAAGAAAAATAGTAGATAATGAAGCAAAATCGTCCTAAATATCTCATATTCTTTAGGTTTTCTCGGTTTTTCTGTGTGGTCCGTGAGGTCCGTGGTTTGACTTCATTAAGCCAATTGTCAACGATACGG
>JAISQV010000240.1 GCA_031273985.1 Spirochaetaceae bacterium
GCCAGGGGATCCTCAAGCTCCTTCTGGATGGCCCGCCGCATGGGACGGGCGCCGAATTTCGGGTCCCAGCCCTTTTCGATGAGCGCCTTCCGGGCCGCCGGGGAAACGTGAATGAAAAAGCCCTGTTCCGCGAGGCGGAGGGAAAGCTCCTCAATCTGAAGGTCCAGCACCGCCTCCACCTGCTTTTCGTTCAGGGTCTGGAAGACCACCACATCGTCCACCCGGTTGATAAATTCCGGGTTGAACAAGCGGCGGAATTCCGACAGGGCCGAGCTGCGTATCTCCTCGGCGCTCATGATTCCCTGGCCCGCGGCAAAACCGAGGCGGCTGTCCCGGGAAATTTCCCGCACCCCGGCGTTGCTGGTCATGATGATCACCGTATTCCTGAAGCTCACCGTGTGGCCCAGATTGTCCTTCAGCTCGCCCTCCTCCAGGACCTGCAAGAGCAGGTTGAACACATCCCGGTGGGCCTTTTCTATTTCATCGAACAGCACCACCCGGTAGGGGTTGTGGCGTATCTTCTCGGTGAGCTCCCCGCCCTCCTCGTAGCCGACATAGCCGGGGGGCGAGCCCACCAGCCGGGAGGCGTTGTGTTTCTCCATATAATCGGACATATCAATACGGACGAGGCTTTCCTCGGAGCCGAAGAGGTAGGCCGAGAGCCGCTTGGCCAGCAGGGTCTTTCCCACGCCGGTGGGCCCCAGGAAGATGAAGGAGCCCAGGGGCCGTTTGGGGGAGGAAACCCGCGCCCGGGACCGCCTGATGGATGAGGCGATCCGCTTGACCGCGTCATCCTGCCCTATCACCGCCTTGTGGAGCTCTTCCTCTATATGGAGGAGTCTGCGGGACTCGTGTTCCTCCAGGTGCATCAGGGGTACGCCCGTGGCCTCCGCCACGACCCGCCGGACATCGGCCTCGTTTACCAGGGGGAGCGCCGAGCGGGAGCTCCGCTCCCAGGCTTCCCGCACCTGGGCCAGGCGGCCCCGCAGGAATTTGACCTGGTTTCGGACCTCCAGGGCCCGTTCGTAGTCCTGGGCTCCCATGGTATCGTCCTTATCCTGCAAGAGGGTGCGGATCTCCTCTTCGATACCCGCCGCCTCCGGGGGCTGGACCGCCATTTCGAGTTTCCGCATGGCTCCGGCCTCGTCAAGGATGTCTATGGCCTTGTCGGGCATGAAACGGCCGGAAACATAACGCTGGGCCAGCCGGGCCGAAGCGTTCACCGCATCGGGACTGTAACTAACCCGGTGGAACTCCTCGTACTTCCCCTGAATCCCCATGAGAATCTCTATGGTCTCGTCCAGGGTGGGCTCCTCCACCATGATGCTCTGGAAGCGGCGTTCCAGGGCGCCGTCCCGTTCAAAGTGCTTCCGGTATTCAGCCAGGGTGGTGGCGCCTATACACTGCAATTCGCCCCGGGAAAGGGCCGGTTTCAGCAGATTCGCCGCGTCCATGGTCCCCTCGGCCCCGCCGGCGCCGATAACCGTATGAATCTCATCGATAAAGAGGATCACGTTCCCGGCGTGGCTTATCTCCCGCATGATCTTCTTGATCCGCTCCTCAAATTCCCCCCGGTACTTGGTGCCCGCCACCACGGAGCCCAGGTCCAGCGAGAGGATGCGCTTCCCCATGAGGGCTTCCGGGGCCTCGTCGCCGGCCAGGAGCTGGGCGAGACCCTCGACTATGGCGGTCTTTCCCACGCCGGGCTCCCCCACAAGCACGGGGTTGTTCTTGGTACGCCGGGCCAGAATACGCACCGCCCGGGCGGCCTCCTTCCTCCGGCCCACCACGGGGTTAAGTTTCCCCGTCCTGGCCAGGAGGGTCAGGTCCCGCGAATACTCGTCCAAAAGGGGCGTGGCGCTGCCGTGGGGCTGCGGCTTGGGCCGGGGCGGCGGGGGCCGGAACTCCTCCCGCGGGGGGCCTTCGGGCCGGAAGGCATAGGTCTGGTAGCCCTCTGCGGCAATGAATTCCTCCTCCCGGCGGGCATTGTCCCCCTGGTTGAATGTGGTCTGCACGACCACGCGGAGCATATCCGTATCCACCGCCCGCTGGGAAAGGTAGACCTGCACCGGCGAATCCTGCTCCCGTAAGGCGGCAAAGAGCAGGTGCTCCGTGCCTATATACTCACAGCCCATGTTCCGCGCTTCCTCGGCGGCATTTTCCAGCAGCACCCTGGTCCGCTTGGAGGGCGGCACATCGCCGAAGATCAGCGCCCCCGGAAGCCGGGGAATCCCGCTCTCAAGGTTTCGCCGGAACTCCAGCAGATCGATCCTCAAAAATTGAAGCGCTTTACAGGCAATCCCGCCGCCGTCCTTAAGCAGCGCCACAATGGCGTGCTCGGGCAGCAAGTTATCCGCATTGTAGCGCCGAGCCTCGTCCTGGGCGTCGACGGTCAAAATCCGCTGAGCCCGTTGCGTTAATCCCCTAAACACAAAGCCCCCCTCATCATACACGTTCACCGTGAATCATACCCAATTCCGGCGCGGGAAACAAGATGAAACGCC
>JAISQV010000290.1 GCA_031273985.1 Spirochaetaceae bacterium
AGAATCCTCTCCGGGGAGACGGAGCATGACGGGGGCGAAATAAGCGTAAGTTCCGGGGAGCGGGTCGCCATGCTGAGGCAGGATCACTTTGCCTTTGACGGGTTTCAGGTGCTGGAAACGGTCGTCATGGGCTACCCGAAACTCTACGCGGTACGCCGGGAGCGGGAAGAGATCTACGCAAAGGAAGACTTTACCGAGGAAGACGGGATGCGGGCCAGCGAGCTGGAGGCGGATTTTGCCGCCCTGGGCGGCTGGGAGGCGGAGGCCCAGGCGGGGCAGCTCCTTTCGGGGCTGGGCCTTGGGGAGGAGGACCACGAAAAGCCCATGTCCGCCCTGGAGGAATCGAAAAAGGTACGGGTGCTCCTGGCCCAGGCGATCTTCGGCAGCCCGGACATTCTGCTTCTGGACGAGCCCACCAACGGCCTGGACCTTGAGTCCATAGCCTGGCTTGAGGAATTTCTCATAGGGTTTCCCAATACGGTGATCGTCGTGTCCCATGACCGGCACTTCCTCAACGCCGTGTGCACCCATGTCTGCGACATAGACTTCGGCAGGATCACGCTCTATTCGGGGAACTATGATTTTTGGTACCAGATGAGCCAGATGCTCCAGCGGCAATCCAGGGAGCTGCAGAAAAAGAACGAGGAGAAGGCCAGGGAGCTGCGGGAATTTATCCAGCGGTTCTCCAGCAATGCCTCAAAGAGCCGTCAGGCGACAAGCCGGAAGAAGGTGCTGGAAAAGCTGGACCTGGACAATGTGTCCGTTACAAGCCGTAAATTCCCCTATGTGGGATTCAAGCCGGACCGGGAGATAGGAAACAATGTGCTCCGGGTAGAAAAGCTGTGCTGCTCCTTCGAAGGGACGGAGGTCCTGCGCGGCTTTTCCCTCATGGTAAACCGGAACGACAAAATAGCTTTTGTGGGGCTGGAACACGCGGCAAAGACGGCGTTTTTTGATGTTATCGCGGGGGAGGCGAAGGCGGACTCCGGGGATTACTACTGGGGGCAGACCACGTCCTTCTCCTATTTCCCCAAGGAAAACAGCAGATTCTTCGACTCCGCCCTGTCCATCACCGAGTGGCTAAAACAGTATTCGCCGGATCAGGACGAGACCTATGTGCGGAGCTTTTTGGGGCGTATGCTGTTTTCCGGCGATGAGGCCCTGAAGCCGGTGAATGTGCTTTCCGGCGGGGAGCGGGTGCGCTGCCTTCTGGCAAAGATGATGCTTTCCGGCGCGAATATTCTGATTCTGGACGAGCCGACGAACCACCTGGACCTGGAGTCCATCACGGCGCTCAACGACGGGCTCATCGCCTTTCCCGGCGTGATACTCTTCAATTCCCACGATCAGCAGTTTGTTAATTCCGTAGCGAACCGCATCATAGAGATTCTGCCGCCGGGCCCGGGGGCCGCTTACATAGACCGGGTGATGCCCTTTGAGGATTACCTGAAAGACGAGTCCGTGCGGGCCCTGCGGGCCGAAGCCTACCACCACGCGGAACGAGCCGAGCGGCTGCAGATATAGCCAGCCTTCGTGGTTAATATTCTTCATCTTGTTCACCGTCTAATTGCAGGCTTTGTATTAGACGCTGCGCCAGAGCAGCATGTTTTCCCGGAATTCCACGTCGAGTTTTCCCGAATCCCGGAGCCAGGCCAGGTAGGATTTGACGGTGCTTCCCGTCAGTACGTACTGCTCGAAATTCATGGTGAGGCCGTAGCATGAAAACAGTTCTTTCAGTATCGTCTCAAAGCTGAGCCCTTCCCCCGCGCAAAGCGTGCAAATTTTCTCCGCAATGGAGAGCACTGTTTCCCGGTTTGCCCTGATGAGCGGCGAAAGGTCCTTTGTGGCCTCCGCGTGGGCGGGGACGTAGAGGTCCGCATCAAGCCCTTCCAGGAGCGAAAGTGTTTTAAGGTACGCATCCACATCGTAGATGAAGGTGATCCGGTACTTTTCCAGCGTGGAAAGGGACGAAACGCAGTCCCCCAAAAAAACCGTGTTTCCGGGGGAGCGAATCCCTATCATCTGAAAAAAGTGTCCCGGCAGTTCTATCACGCCCAGGTCTTTGGGAAAATCCGGGCTGGAAATATCCTGCGCGTCACTTTCTTCGGCCAAAAGAAATTTATGCCGCAGGTCCCGGGGCGGATAACCGCCGTAGAGAAAGGCCGGCTCCAGGATGGGGTGCCGGGTCAGCGCCGCTTCGATGCCTGCGGCAAAGATCGGGCAGTGAGTCTGGTTCTGGAGGTAGCGGTTGCCGCCTATGTGATCCGCGTTGGAGTGGGTGTTGATGATGGCCTTGAGACGCCAGCCCTGTTTGTCCAGAATCTGCCGTATACGCCGGCCCGCCTCTTTGTCGCTCCCCGAATCGATGAGGCAGACTTCGTTATCCGCCGCCAGAATAAGGCCGGCCTTGGCGGGGGACTGAATATACCAGCACTGCGGCCCCGCGGGAACAAGTTCGTACATGGCCCCCTTATACCCCATTGCGGCGTCTCTGTCATGCCCCTGGACGCATCCCCCGCATGAGCGGGTTCTTCCGCGCAAGGGATAGGAGGGGTGCCCGAAGGGCAGACCCGGTGTGAAACACCGGGGCCGGAGCGAAGCGGAGCCCCGCATAGCCCGGTCCCCGCCCGTGGCGGGGATGCGCCCATCTTCCTTCTACTACTTTCTCTCTGCTCTCTGCGCGAAACAGGGAATTTTTGCTTGACTTTTTCATTCCCCGCCCGATAGAATACCCCTACGCTTCGCCGGCGGTCAGGGTGTGCACGGGGGCTGCGGCGGCGCTTCAGGTCAGGAAGGAGGTTGTGATGAGCGACAATGTTGCTATTACCGTACTGATGGAAGAAGGCGGGGAGAGAATCATTTCCGGGGAGGGAACCCTGCTCGATCTGCTCGGAGCCGCCGGCGTCTATGTGTCCGCCCCCTGCGGAGGCCGGGGCAAGTGCGGCAAGTGCAAGGTTAGGGTAACTTCAGGAAACCTCGCCGTTACCGACGCGGATCGCGATCACTTCTCCCAGGAAGACCTGGACGCAGGCTACAGGCTTTCCTGCTGCGCCCATGCAACGGAGGCTGTTACCATACAGGTGCCGAAAAGTGAGAAAAACTTTCAGGCTGTGGCGGGTTTTGACACGTCAAGCCTGGTAGTGAACAATCTCGTGGAAGAAGAGTACCTTCCCCAAAAGCAGGCCCTTCCCTTTGCCCGCCAGCTTGCCGGGGACAGGCCCGGCGCGGTGAGTCTCCGGGAACTGGAAGAAGCCGCCCGGCTTGCGGATATACTGGGCGCCGCCGCCCCGGATGCCGGGGAAGGGGCGCCCCGGACGGAAAACTACGCCCCCGTAACCGTATACCGGGACCGGGGCTGCATAGCAGCGGTACTGCCCTCCGGCGAAAAACCCCATGCCATAGCCATAGACATAGGTACTACCACTATCGCCATGGTTCTCGTGGATCTGAAATCGGGCGATATACTCCAGCGGGTATCGGTGGTGAACAAACAGCGCGAACTTGGCGCCGATGTCATCTCCCGTATGCAGCGGGCCCGGGCCGGGGACCTGCCCCGCCTCTCTTCCAGCGTAAGACGGCAAATCTCCGAAGGCGCCGAGGCCCTCTGCCGCGAACAGGGACTCAACCCCCGGCAGGTGGTGCGCTTCGCCATAGCGGCCAACACCACTATGCTCCACCTGCTCCTGGGCCTCTCCCCCGCGACTCTGGGTTTTTCCCCTTTTACGCCCGTAACGCTGGACTATGTTACCTGCAGCTACCAGGAACTTTTCGAGGGCGGCTTCAACTGCCCCGTAACGGTGCTCCCCGGCATATCCACCTACGTGGGCGCCGACATCACGTCGGGCCTTCTCTTTACCGGCCTCTATGATGCGAAAAGGCCGGAATTTTTCATGGACATAGGCACCAACGGCGAAATGGCCCTGGTAACGCCGGGACAGATTCTCGCCACCGCCACCGCCGCGGGCCCGGCCTTTGAGGGCGGCAACATACTCTGGGGCACGGGCAGCGTTCCCGGCGCCATCTCCCAGGCAAAATACCGGGACGGCAAGTTTGAAATAAAAACCATAGGCGACAGCGATCCTGTCGGTATCTGCGGTTCGGCGGTGGTGGACATCGTGTACGAGGGTATACAGAACGATCTTATTCTGTCATCGGGTTCCTTCAACAAGGAGCGCGGCGTCACGGAACTCTTTCTCGCCAAGACCCCCGACGGCCAGGATATTAAATTCATTCAGAAGGATGTGCGCGAGCTTCAACTCGCAAAAAGCGCAATCCGCTCCGGCATAGAAGCCCTGCTCCACTACGCCGGTGTAAGCTACGACGCCATCGGCACCCTCTACATAGCCGGCGGTTTCGGCTACAATCTCAACTTTGCGAGCGGCGCGGGTATAGGGCTTATCCCCCAGGAACTCAAGGAAAAAGTCCGACTCATCGGCAACAGCGCCCTGGGCGGGGCCGTCAACTTCCTCCTCGACCGGGACAGCCGGGACAAACTCGACCGCGTGGTGGCCATCTCCACCGAGTACAGCCTCCCCGAGGACCGCTACTTCAACGACATCTTTGTGGAGAACATCGAATTCGAGGAGGCGGAAGCCTGAGCGGGAAAGCCTGCGGCTTTCAGCTTGGGAGTTTGCGCCGGAGGCGCAAACTCCGGGGAGAGAAGCACGGGGCGTTGCGGGGTGCCCCCGCTGTGGGGGTAGCCCGGCACCTTGGGCCGGGCGTAGGGGGCGGCTGCCCCCTCCTGACTTATCCCTTATCCCTTCCGCAGCTTTGCGCTACAATGCCGGTATGCGGGACTTTTTCAAGCGGGCCCTTAAAAAACTGGCCAAGCTCACCGCGGAGCAGGTCAAGGAACTCCTCGTCGCGGCGGCGGAGGAAATAGACCGCCTGGAGACGGTGCTGGATTCGATTAACGAGGGCATTCTGGTCTGCGATGCGAATCACAATCTGCTCAGGGCAAACAAATTCGCGGAACGCTACCTTCCCAATTCCCACTACGAGCAGGAAAACCTGCCCATCTGGAACCTGGTCGGCGATGACCGGGTCCGGGCCTTTCTGGAGGGCACCCTCTGCTCCGGGGACAAGGCGGAGGGCCGGGAGTTCGATGTTGAGATGAAGGGGAAGCCCCGGCTCCTCTCCATTTCCGTGCTCCCCCTGGTGCGGGACCGCCAGGTTTCAGGCTCCCTCATCTATGTCGAGGACATCACCGAAAAGCGGGGCCGGGAAGCCCAGCTCCGGCGGGCGGAAAACCTGGCGAGCCTTACCACCCTGGCCGCCGGCGTGGCCCACGAGATCAAGAATCCCCTGGGCAGCCTCTCCATCCACGTGCAGCTCATGCAGCGGGCCCTTGCCGGCTTAGGGGACTCCCCGGACGCCGGGGGCGCGGCGGAGGCCGGGAAGGATTCCGGGGGGGCCTGGCTGGCGGAACTCGAACGCTATATAGCCATCGTAAACGAGGAAATTGACCGGCTCAATCATATCGTGGTAGATTTCCTGTTCGCCGTAAGGCCCATGGACCTGGAACTCCGGGAGGGGGACATCAATTCCATCATCACCGATCTGGTAGAATTTGTGCGCTATGAACTTGAAGAAGCGCACATTTCCTGCGCGGTGGATCTAAAAAAGGATATTCCCCTGGTCGATCTGGACGAGCGCTACATGAAACAGGCCCTCCTCAACCTCATAAAAAACGCCATTGCCGCCATGCCCGAGGGAGGAAAGCTTTCCATAAGCACCGGATACACGGACAGTGATATTGTCGTTACCGTCGCCGACTCCGGTATCGGGATCAGCGAAAGCAACCTGCCCAAAATTTTCGAGCCCTACTTTACCACCCGCGAAACGGGGAGCGGCCTCGGCCTTACCCTGGTCTTCAAGATCATCCGGGAACACCGGGGCGAGGTGAGCGTCAAGTCCCGGGAGGGGGAAGGGGCCTCCTTCATCATCACCCTGCCCATACCCCAGAAGGAGACCCGGCTCCTCGGCTTTGACGACTCCCTCCCCGCCGTGGCGGCAAAACCCGCCGGAGGCGCATCGTGAAATTCACGCTCCTCGTGGTGGACGATGAAAAAAATATTCGCGAGGGCCTCGCCGCCAGCCTCCGCATGGACGGCTTCAATGTGGAAACCGCCGCCGCCGGGGACGAGGCCTACCGGCGCTTCCAGAAGGGCGACATAGACCTGGTGATCACGGACCTCAGTATGCCCGGCCTCTCCGGGGAAGAGCTGCAGAAACGGATCCTCGCCGAATCCCCCGGCTTCCCCGTCATAGTCCTCACGGGGCACGGCACCATAGAAGCGGCGGTCAAGGCCATACGCGCCGGGGCCTACGACTTCCTCAACAAACCCGTCAACCTGGAACACCTCTCCCACCTGGTAAGGCGGGCCCTCCAGAACCGGGAACTGGCCCTGCGCCACCACCGGCTTGAGGAGGAGCTGGAGCAGAAAAAACAGTTCAAGTCCCTCATCGGCACCTCCGCCGTCATGCGCCGCGTCTTCGACACCATAAGCCGCGCGGCCCCGGCGCGGGCCTCCATCCTCATCACCGGCGAAAGCGGCGTGGGAAAGGAACTTGTGGCCGACGCGATCCACGAACTCTCCCCCCGCAAGGACAAGCCCCTGATAAAGGTTCACTGCGCGGCCCTGGCGGCAAGCCTCCTGGAAAGCGAACTCTTCGGCCACGAAAAAGGCGCCTTCACCGGGGCCGTCTCCCGGATGCGGGGCCGCTTCGAACTTGCCCACGAAGGCACCCTCTTCCTCGATGAAATAGGCGAAATAGATCAGAACATCCAGATCAAACTGCTCCGGGTCCTGCAGGAACGGAAATTCGAGCGTGTCGGCGGCGAAGAAACCGTAGAAACCGACGTCCGCATCGTGGCGGCCACCAACCGGGACCTCAAGGCGGAAATAGAAAAAGGCGCCTTCCGGGAAGACCTCTACTTCCGCCTCAATGTCGTCAACATCGAAGTCCCGCCCCTCCGGGAACGGAAAGACGACATCCCCCTCCTCCTCAACGCGTTCATCAAGGAATTCGCGGCGGAAAACGCCAAACCCGTGGAGGGCGTGGACGACAAGGCCCGCGCCGCCCTCTATGCCTACGACTGGCCCGGCAACGTCCGGGAACTCCGCAACTGCGCGGAAAGCGCCGTGGTCATGTCCAGGGGCCGCCTCATCACCGAAGAAGACCTGCCCCCCACGATACGCGACCAAAGCGGCGCCGCGTGGATACGCATACCCCTGGGCTCAAGCCTCGAAGAATCCGAAAAAGTCATCATCCGCGACACCCTCTCGTCCCTCAAGGGCAACAAAAGCGAAACAGCCCGGGTCCTCGGCATAGGCCGCAAGACCCTCCACCGCCGCCTCGCCGAATGGGGCGATGTCCCGCCGGAGGAAGAAGCGCCCGGCGGCTGATCGGGTATCTGCGGCAGAAGAAGAATCTGAAAGGGCTCCCCCGCATAAGCGGGTTCTTAAGCCCCTTGCGCGCCAGCGTCCTCCCCGCTTCGCGGGTCCGGGGTCTGGCGCTACCCCCAATGCGGGGGAGCACGAAGGGCAGCCGCAGGCTGTCTACCGAGAAATTTGGCCTGCTCCGGCGCACATAAATTCCCCATGTACCCATAAGTACCCTCCGCCTTTAGGCG
>JAISQV010000264.1 GCA_031273985.1 Spirochaetaceae bacterium
GCGATCAGAGTTTTTCCACACCCCTGGGGCATGATCTTGAGATTGTGCCCGTGGACAATCCCGCCCGCATACGGAACGGGGGACGGGCCCGCTTCCGGGTGCTTTACCGGGGCCAGCCCCTGGCCAACGCGGAGGTTTCGGCCACCTGGGATTACTACAATTACCGGACGGCCAACGCGTATGCCCAGACGGCCCGCACGGACGCACGGGGGGAGGTTACCTTAAGGATTTCGAGTAACGGCCTCTGGCTGGTCAGGGTAAGCGATACCCGGCCCTCCGCACAGCCCGGCTGCGACGAGGATAATATCGCCGCCATCGTGGTATTCGCCGTTAGATGAGGAGGCTCGCAAGGGCCGCCGTACTGGCCGCCGCGCTTACAGTGTTTACACCGGCGGCCGTTTTTGCCCACGGGGTGGAGAGCCAGGACCGGAGCGGTGAGGCCGGGGCCTCCGTGAAGACCGTGTATTTCGGTTACAGTACCGGCGAGCCCATGATGTTCGCCAGGGTCAAGCTTTACGCCCCCTCAAGGCCGGAGGCGGATGTGCTGCAGGGCGTTACCAGCCGGGGGGGATTCTTTTCCTTTCTCCCCGACGAGGAAGGCCCCTGGCGGCTTGAAGTTGAGGACGGCATGGGGCATAAGGGCGGCATCACGGTCAGCGCCCTCAGCGCGGGGGCGGGCGGGGAGGCGGAGCGCGGGGAAGCGCCCCGGAGCGCCCCCCTGCCCCTGCGCGCCGGCCTGGGCCTGAGTCTTATTGTCAATATATTCGCGGTCTGGCATTTTGCCGGGAAGCGGAGGGGGGAAGCCCGTGCACATTAGCGAGGGGGTGCTTTCCCCGCCTGTCCTGGCCGCGGGCTGGGCCCTTACGGCGGGGGGCCTGGCGCTGGGTCTCAGAAAGACCCGGACGGAGAACCTGCCCAGGACGGCCCTGGTATCATCGGCCCTCTTTCTGGCCTCCCTGGTTCATGTTCCCCTGGGGCCCTCCAGCATTCACCTCACCCTCCTGGGCCTGGCGGGAATTATGCTGGGCTGGAGCAGTATTCCGGCGCTTTTTATAAGCCTCTTGCTCCAGGGCCTTCTCTTCCAGTTCGGCGGCCTCCTCTCCCTGGGGGTAAATACCGCCGTCATGGGCAGCGCGGCCCTGGCGGGAAGCCTGGCCTTCCGCGCCCTGCCGGAGCGTTTCACGCTCCCCGCCGCCTTTGCCGGAGGATTCGCCGCCGTGATCACCGGGACGGTTCTGGTGTGCGCGGCGCTGTTCCTGTCCCACGGAAGCCTGAAGGCTACAGCGGCCCTGCTCTTCGCCGCGAATCTCCCCCTGGCCCTGGCCGAGGGGGTAATCACCCTGTTTATCACGGCTTTTCTGCTGAAGATGATGCCCGCCTATGTTTCTCGACAGGCTCAGTTATAGGCGGGACCCCCTGGCGGGTTTCGACGGGCGCTGCCGCCTGCTTTCGGCGGCGCTGCTCATAAGCGCGGCGCTCAGCGCGCCGGAGCCCGCCGTTCCGGGGGCCCTGCTGGCCGCCGCCCTGCTGCTCCAGGCCCTGAGGCCGGGGAACCTCCTTACGACGCTGAGGCGGCTCGTTCCCGTCAATATGATGAGCGCCGCCCTGTGGCTCCCCGTGCTGGCGGGTTTTAGCCCCGCCGAGGCCCTGCTCTACACCCTGCGTATCAACTGCGCCGCGGCGCTGTATATGGCCTTCGCCGCCCCCCTGGGGATCAGCGCCCTTTCCGCAGCCATGACGTGGTTCAGGACGCCGCCGAAGCTCGTCTCCCTCTTTATCCTTAGCTACCGCTACATATTCCTGCTCTACGATAGTTTCAACACGGCCCTTACGTCCATGCGGCTCAGGCAGGCGGAACAGGGAACGGTGTACCGCTGGCGGGCCCTGTCGGCGGTCTTTGCCTCGGCCCTTACGCGGGCGGCGCTGCGGGCGGAGGAGGCCGGCATGGCCATGAGCGGGCGGGGCTTTGACGGGGCTTTTCCCGTGACGCTGCGCTTTGCCTGGAAATTCCGCGACAGCCTCCTCATCACGGGGAGCGCGGCGCTTTCAGTGTCCCTCGTGATCTTTTCCCTGGGGCGCCCATGATCAGAGCGGTCGCGGCGGCGCTGAACCGGGTGTCCCGCATTTACGATAAGACCATCACGGCCCTTGAGGAGATTACCCTCACGGTTGCCAGGGGGGAGACCCTCTGTATCGCCGGGGCCAACGGGTCGGGGAAATCCACCCTGCTCAGGATCATAGCCTCGGCGCTAAAGCCTTCAAGCGGGGAAATGACCGTCCAGGGCAGAACGGGGCTGATGTTTCAGGAACCCGATACCCAGTTGTTCATGCCCACGGTCTGGGAGGATGTGGCCTTCGGCATCATGAAAAAGGGGACGGACCCCGAAGCGGCCCGCAGGACTGCCCTGGAAACCCTGGAGGCGGTGGGCGCGGGGGAACTGGCGGACCGGCCCCCCTACAGGCTTTCCGGCGGGGAAAAACAGCGCGCCGCCCTGGCGGCCATCCTGGTCATGAAGCCGGACATACTGCTCCTGGACGAGCCGACAGCCTCCCTGGACCCACGGGGGCGGAAAAACCTCATAGCCCTCCTCAAGGCCCTAAACGGCACCAAAATTATCGCAACCCACGATCTGGACATGGCGCTGGAGCTTGCGGACCGGGTGGTTTTCCTGCACCGGGGCCGCGTGGCGGCGGAGTGCCCAACGCCGGGGCTGCTCCTGGACGAGGGCTTCCTGCAGGGCATAGGGCTGGAACTGCCCCTGGGAGCGGGTGCCCGCAGCGAGAACCGCCGGGAACAATGGGGATTCACGGGCTTTGCTGCCGCGCCCTGAACGCCGGAGGGAGCAGTGCATCGGCGTTTGCTTTCAGGCGCTGTGAAATTACCAAATCTTGAATAATTTTAACCTCAAAGGACACGAAGAACACTTTCCCGCTATGAACTAAAGGGAAAGTAAAGGTTTTAATTAAAACATCCTTTTTCCTTTGTGTCCTTCGTGCGCCTTTGTGGTTATTTTTTCCTCCAAAAACTTGAGTTTTATGATATTTCAGGGTTTGGAAAAACTAAACGCCGATGCCCTGCCGGAGGGAGGGCCCAATCAGGGCCCTGGTACCTTGATTATGCTATAATGATAGGAAAAAGAATAAAACCACTTTCCCGCTATGGAACTTTTCCGCTATGGAACTGAGGAAAAGTAGAGGAAAAGTAGACCTCACGGACAACACAGGAAAAAGCTGAAAGAATGCTGAAAATAGACTGGTTTTACTTTTAATGAAACTTTGTTCTCGTTTCTTTGTCCGTGTCTGTCTGTGTCGTCCGTGGTTATTCCTACTTCCGTGTAAGACAGAACACTAATTTCTGAAGCTGTGGAGGGGCGCGGGTATCCTGCCGCCGCGGTTTACGAAGCCGCCGCTGTCCGCGGGGTTGACCGCCATGACGGGGGCGCCGCCGAGGAGTCCTCCGAATTGCGCCCAGTCGCCGGCTTTCTTGCCGGGTACGGGGATGACGCGCACGGCGGTAGTTTTACTGTTGACCATGCCTATGGCCATTTCGTCGGCGATGATGGCGGAGATGGTGGC
>JAISQV010000291.1 GCA_031273985.1 Spirochaetaceae bacterium
GGCGGTAAAGGTAATACGGGAATTCTCCCCCTCCCCCCCGTCGTCATCGGATTGAATCCTGCTCCCCTCGCTGTAGAGCTCCATCATGGTATCCATGGAGCCGGAGGTCTCCGCGGTGAGCATGGCCCGCTGGGGGCTGACGATGAGGAAATAATCCCGATCCTCGGAATTATGAATGGTCCGGGAAAGCCAGGGGCCGCCTATTTCCGCGGGTATGGGGCTTTCCTCACTGTCCGTCTCGTACTGATCCCGCCGCGCCCCGCTGGAACCGGCCCTCTCTATGAGCCCCGCGATCCAGGGGGTTTTTTCAATATCCGCCGTCCAGGTGCCGGCCAGGGAGGAATCGGAAACCCTGACGAGCTTCACCACGATCCGCACCGCGCTGGTAACATCCAGAAGTTCCCCGGAAAAAAGATAATCCGCCTGGCCCTGCGCGCCGGGGGCCGCGTCTATTATCAGGTAGGGCCGCCGTTCCACATTGGCAAGGGCGCTCATCATGTTGGACCTGAACAGATCACCCAGGGGCGTATCTTCCCCCTCGGTGGTAAAGCGGCCCAGGGCGATTTTAAGCTGGCCGCCTTCCCCCAGGCTCCGCAGCCGCTGATCCAGGCGGCCCGCCACAACCCCGGTAACCTCGTCTATTTCCCGCAGACTCTCAACCCGGTCCTGGGCGGAAAGGGATGTTCCCGCAAAGAAGAGCAGCGCCAGAAGCGCCGGTAAAAGTCTCGTTTGTTTCAACATAGGTCCTCCTGCCGGAGAGCATAACCGGGATTAGCCGCAAGGGACAAGGGAGAAGGGGGAAGTCCACTCGAAACTTCGCCCCTTTGGGGCTCGTTGTGAGTTCCCCCTACGCGCCAGCCGCCTGCGGCGTCTTGCGCGGCAAAACTCTATCAGCCTCGTGGCTGAAAGCCGCAGGCTTTCAGCCCGCGCAAGGGATAGAGCGGAAATCCTTTTATGCCCGGTACGGGCATAAAAGATTGGAGCGATAGCCCGGTCCCCGCCTGGGCCGCTTGCGGCCTTGGCGGGGATGCGCCCCCTCTTATATTCCCTCTTAACCCCTGACTTCCTCCAGGCTTTGCATCTTCCTGCGGACTTGTGCTATACTCTTGCCCGAAAACAGGGGGTGCGGCCTATGATCCGAATGTTAACCGCCATTACCGGCCGGATCGATGACCCCGACGCGGCGGCCGCCCCCTATCGGCTCTGGTATGCCGGGGGTGAAATCTGCCCCGCGGAAAACGCGGAGGGGAGGCTGGTTAACCATATTCACAACTTCAGCTTTGCAGCCTGTGTATTGCAGGGGGGCGGATCATCAGGGCCGGGCGCTTGATTCCGGCGCGGAGAGCCGCGTAAAGAACTCCGGGAGAAAGGATATCTAAGGTTGCGCTTCCAAAATCTGACATTTTGGAACCGCCTCAAAGTAGTACTTCTAGGGATTGCATAAACCTCGAATGTCCTTATTGGTTCTTGGTAAAGGGTGTGCCATTTTATGCGAAGCATGGTGAAAAAAACTAAAACCGGCGCCCTGCTCCTGGCCGGGATACTCCTTGTAAGCGGTTGCGGCGGCGGAACCCCGCCCCCGGCGGAATACCCCCTGTATACCTCTTACCGGGATATACCGGGGGTAAGCGAAGGGGAGATCGCGGCGATTGAGGGCCTCAGGGCCCGGCGGAGCGGCTTTACCTACGGCATGAATCTGACCACCGAAGCCTTTTATAACGAAGAGGGCGAAATAGCGGGTTTTTCCGCCCGGTTCTGCCAGTGGCTTACGGGCTTGTTCGGCATGGCCTTTGAACCGGCCATCTATGAATGGGACGCCCTGATCGCCGGCCTGCGCTCCGGGGAAGTTGATTTTTCCGGGGAGCTGACCGCCACGGAGGAGCGCCGGGGCCTTTACTATATGACCGATCCCATTGCCGAGCGGCTGGTTAAATTCATGCATATTTCCGGCAGCCCGACGCTGCCGGAAATAGCCAAGTCCCGGCCCCTCCGCTACGCCTTTTTTGAGGGAACCACCACCCATGCCCAGGTTTCCGCCCTGGAACGGAATCCCTTTGAGACCTTTTTTGTCGGCGATTACGAGAGCGCCTACCGGATGCTGAAGAGCGGCGCGATAGACGCCTTTTTTGACGAGGGCGTCGCCGAGGCCGCCTTTGACAGCTACGGCGATGTGGTGGCGGAAAATTTTTTCCCCCTGCTCTACGGCCCCGTTTCCCTGGCGACCGGAAACCCGGATCTGGCGCCTATCATCTCGGTGGTCCAGAAGGCTTTGCGGAACGGCGCCTCCCCCCATCTGCACCGGATGTATATCCAGGGGCAGTGGGATTATCAGCGGCACAAGCTCTTTACCTGGCTTAGCGAAGAAGAGCAGGAATACATCCGGGATACCATCGAGTCGGACCGCCCCATTCCGGTAGCCGCCGAGTACGACAATTATCCCATGTGTTTTTACAATACCCGGGAGCGGGCCTGGCAGGGTATTGCCCTGGACGTGCTTGCGGAGATCGGGGCCTTTACGGGGCTCAACTTTGTCCC
>JAISQV010000299.1 GCA_031273985.1 Spirochaetaceae bacterium
GCCCTGGACCTTTCTGGAGGGCTACCGGGGCGCCTTCTACAGCGGGACATGGCCCACGCTGCCGGAAATGTTCCGTATCACGGTGTCCCGGTTCGGCGCACGGCCCTGTTTTACGATCTTCGAGCCGGACCGGATCAGCCTCACCTACGACGAAGCGCTGGCCCGGATTGAGGCCGTGGCCCGGTGGCTCCGCTCCAGGGGCATAGGCAAGGGCGACAAGGTGGCGCTTACGGGGAAGAACGCCCCGGAGTGGACCGTGGCCTACCTGGGCGTACTCTTTGCCGGGGCCATCGTGGTGCCCATAGACGCGCAGCTCAAGATTGAGGAGGTGGAAAACCTCATTGCCGCATCCCGCGCGAGGCTCCTCTTTACGGACGAAGAAAAACTCGACCGCTTTGCCGCCAATCCCGGCAGCCTGGAGACTATCGTTTCCCTCAAGAAGGATGTGGGGACCTATATCTACGATCTGGACGGGCCCGAAGCGGAGCTGCCCGCGGCAACGGAGGGGGATGTGGCGGCGATTCTCTTCACCTCCGGCACCATGGGCACCCCCAAGGGGGTGGTGCTGACCCACCTGAATCTGGTAAGCGATTGCTACCTGGCCCAGGGCACCCCCTTTGACGTGTACCACACGGACGTATTCTACGCCCTGCTCCCCCTGCACCACGCCTACACCATGCTGGCGGTCTTCATCGAAGCCATCTCCCAGGGCGCGGAGGTGGTCTTCGGCAAGAAGATGGTAACCCAGCTGATCCTCAAGGACCTGAAACAGGGAAAGATCACCCTGCTCCTGGGGGTGCCCATGCTGTTCAACAAGCTGCTGGCGGGGATACTCCGGGGGATCAGGCAGAAGGGGCCCGTCGTCTACGGCCTCATCAGCTTCCTCATGGCCGTATCGGGATTCATCAAAAAGGTCTTTAAGGTGAACCCCGGAAAGAAGATGTTCCGCTCGGTGCTGGAAAAAGCCTCCCTCACCACGCTGCGGGTCTGCATCTGCGGCGGCGGCCCCCTGGCCCCGGAAGTCTTCAGAAAGTACAACCAACTGGGGATAGACTTCGTGCAGGGCTACGGCCTCACCGAAACAAGCCCCATCATCAATCTGAACCCGGTAACCCGCTACAAGGAAACCAGCGTTGGCAAGGTGATCCCCCAGGTGGACATGAAGATTCTCGATCCCGACGAGCGGGGCATTGGCGAAGTGGCCGTGAAGGGCTCCGTGGTCATGCAGGGTTACTTCGAACTGCCCGAGGAGACCGCAGCCTCCTTTACCTTCGACGGCTACCTGAAAACCGGGGATTTGGGCTACCTGGACAACGAAGCCTACCTCTACCTC
Organism: Spirochaetaceae bacterium; assembly: GCA_031273985.1. Classification (GTDB taxonomy): domain Bacteria; phylum Spirochaetota; class Spirochaetia; order Treponematales; family Breznakiellaceae; genus JAISQV01. The sequence goes on from JAISQV010000299.1 coordinate 1,334, forward strand.
ACCGGGCGGGCCAAGAATATGCTCGTCACCGAGGGCGGCAAAAACGTCTACCCCGAGGAAATCGAAAACGAATTCCAGTTGTTCGAAGAAATCGATCAAATTCTGGTGCGCGGCTTCATGCAGGACGCAAAAATGAAAGTCGAAGGCATCGAAGCCCTGGTCTACCCCACCCCGGAAAGTTTCGGCGGCACCGCGGAAACGGGCCCCACCGCCGCCCCGGAACTGATTAAGGCCCGGATAGACGCCATCGTCGCAGAGGTAAACCAGCGCCTCCGCCCCTACGAGCGCATAGAGCGCACGGTGATCCTCGACAAGCCCATGGAGATGACCACCACCAAGAAGATCAAGCGGGACACCCTGACCGCCTGAGGGGAATGCGGGAGAAGGGAGGAGTTGAAGAAGGGAATATAAGAGGGGGCGCATCCCCGGCGCTTCGCACCGGGGACCGGGCTATCCGCTCCAATCTTGTTGAGCCTCAAGGGCTCAACAAGGATTTCCGCTTCTATCAGCCCCTTCGGGTCTGGCAATTATAGGAAGAATCCATGTGCCGCTATACAGCGGCACGGAATTGTCCCTTGCGCGAAGCCCGCCTCCGGCGGGCAGACCTGCCGGGCAGCACCCCATCTGTGTTGACTTTGCAAAAATTTAACCACTTTTCCGCTATGGAACTTTTCCGTTATGGAACTGAGGAAAAGTAGAGGAAAAGTAGAGGAAAAGTCAACCTCACAGACGACACGGACTTTTTTCTTCAAAACTCTTTCTTCGTCCGTGAAGTCTGTGTCGTCCGTGGTTATTCTTTCTTTCTTCGTGTTCCTCCGTGTGCTTCGCGGTTTCTCTCTTTGAGGATTGGTAATCAATCACCGAATGGCGCCGGGTTTAGCGCTGCACCACCGGGGGGACGGCCACGCCGAGGCGGCGGGCTATTTCACCGAGGCCGGCCCAGACACCGCCGGCTACGGGTACCCCCAGCCTCCCGCACTCCTCCTCGTTTTCCCGGCTTTTGAGGCCCGCATAGTACACCCGCTCCGCCCCCTCCGCCGGGGAAAGGGAGCTGAGGTCCCGGAGCATCTTCGAAAGGTCCCGCTTGAATTCCGCCGGGTCCCGGAACATATCCAGCTTCAGGGCCAGGAAGAAGTGGCAGACCCGGGCTGAAGTTGTCTCGGAGTCCCGCACATCGGCGCCGAAGGTTCCCCCGGAGGTGAGGGCGCAGAGTATGTCCACCATCACGGCAAGGCCGTAACCCTTGTAGCCCCCGGTGGCGGTCCCCTCCCCGCCCAGGGGGAGCAGCCCGCCGCCCCGCAGGTAGAGCATATCCTCCAGGAGCCGCGCCGGGTCGGTGGTGGCCTTTCCGTTGACCCCCACTGCCCAGCCGGGGGGTATGGCCCGCCCCTCCCGCTCGGCTATCTCTATTCTGCCCCTCGTTACGGTGGTGGTGGCCATATCGAGGCTGAACATATCCCCCCCCTCGCCGGGGGCGGCAAAAGCTATGGGGTTGGTACCGAAGAAGGCGTTCCGGGCGTTGGTGGGCACCCCCAGGGCCGCCGTATTGGAGAAGGCCATGCCTATCATGCCCGCCCGGGCGGCCATCTCGGTGTAGTAGCCGGCAATGCCGAAGTGGTTGGAATTTCTGATGCTGCAGAGGCCCACGCCGTGTTTTTCGGCGGCGCCTATGACCCAGTCCATGGCCGCCCTGCTCAGGGACATACCCATGGCGCCCCCCGCGTCCAGCACCCTGGAAACAGCCGTTTCCCGGAGCACCACGGGGCTTATCCCCCCCCTGATCAGCCCCGCCTCGATACCACGGGTATAGCGGCTCAGGTGCGCCACGCCGTGGCTCGGTATGCCCCGCGCATCGGCGGCCACGAGGATCTTCGCCGAGTCCTCTGCCTCCCGGGGGGGTATGCCCAGGGCGCAAAAGATTGCGCTGCAAAAGTCTTCCAGTTCCCTCCGTAAAATCCGCACCCTTCCGCCGGGCGCCGGATCGGCGGGTTCTTCTCTGCGGGGCATGGGCCCTCCTTGAAAACTCAGCGTAACACGCGGAGGGGGCCCGCGCAAGGAGCCGGGCGCAGGCGGGGGCCTGCGAACATTACGCTACTGCAGCAGAAATACGCCTACAAAGGTGGGCCGTGAATAAATGGGAACAAGATCGTCGTTGATTCCCTCCGCAAGGATGTAAAGGGCCATATAGGCATAGTTGGCGGGCATGGCCGAAGAGCTGACCACGTCATGGTTCACCGTGGTGCTTGGCACGGTGCCGAGCAGCTCCGGGGTAACGAGAAAGCGGCGGTCGCCGGAGGGCATGATCGTAAAGGTGCCGCTTCCCGTGGAACGGTGCATGAGCCGCACATTGCCGGCCCGGCTTAAAAGGGGAGCCCCAAATCCGGGGTATTCGCCGCCTATGTAGCTCAGACCGAATTCTATCTTGAGTTCCTCCGTGGAGGAGGCATTGTACATGATGTCCCGGTCAATGATATTATTTCCGCTGCTGTCCAGGCTTTCGAGAGGATAGTAATTCCTGCCGGTAAGCGTGGAAATAACGGCAGTAACGGATGTACTGTCATCGGACCGGGTGTAAGGCTCAAGGGCATTGTAATCCGAAAGCAGCGTAGGATTTATCGTACCCAGTACGGCACTGCTAATTATTCCCGATTGCAGGGAATTACTCAGATAGATGCGGTAATAAATCACAAAATTGCTGAAATATCCCGCCGTGGGCATGGGGGGGAGCCTTATGCCGACGCTGGCGTCGGTCCGGGTAATATTCGATTCCGGTATTTGCTCAAGCATGATATAGTCTTCGATGCCGCAGGTGAGAAGTAAAAAACCCAGAAGCAAAGCCCCGGCGGCGGTCCGGACCCGGGACGGAGCTGTGTCATTCATTCAGACCCGGCGAGGCTGATTATCCGGCTGTTCGCAAGATTGGCCCAGGCGGTGGAGGGCCAGTCTTCAATGAGTTTTCTGTAGGCCGCCAGCGCCGCCTCCCCGTCCTCCCGCGCCTCCGCCAGACGGCCCACGGAGAAGAGGGCCCGCGCCGCCTGGGGAAAATCCGCGTAGGCGGAAGCCCTGTCGTAGTAGGCGGCGGCGTCTTCGGCATTACCCTGTTCCTCCGCGGCGGCGCCCGCGTTGAAAAGCGCCACCGGCGCCAGGTAGGTCTTCCCCGCCTTCCGGGCGGCTTCCTTCCAGGCGGCTTCCGCCTCTTCCCAGGCCTTGAGATCCGCCTGCACCGAGGCGGCGAGATGCCAGGCCCGGGCGCCCGCATAGCCGGGGCTCCTCCGGGCCTCCCTGGTAAGATCCCCCAGCAGCTCCTCCGCCGCGTCCGCCTGTTCGGGATCGGCGATGCTGAAGCGCAGGGCGTCGTAACGCTCGATGAGCAGCTCAAGGCGGCTCAGGGCCCGCTTTTCCAGACTATCCCTTATGCCCATGCCCGCGGCAAGGCCCGCCACAATCACCGCCGCCGCGACAAGGGCGCCGATGATGATTCTGCGGTACTTCTCTATGAAGAATGCCAGCGATTCTCCCACATTATTTCCGGCGGCAGCCTTTTCCTGATCCATAATTGCCTCTATCTCCACAAGTTTATAAGCCAGGATAGATCCCCTATCCTTTTCAAAGTGACCGGGAGTTTTTCTCCCGCGGGTTGATTATCCCCAATTCCTTTATCAACCGGGACAGATAGGTCCTCTGTATATCCAAAACCCTGGCGGTCTCCGTCTGGTTCCACCTGTTTTCTTCCAGTATCTTTTGTATGTAGTGTGTCTTGAATGCGTTGATCGCATTCTTCAGATTCCGGCCGCCCTCCGGCACGGAGGCTTGACTTTCCCCCGCCGTATCGGGGAAAAAATCTCCGGGACCAAGCCAGGGGCCCGTTCCCACGACACAGGCCCGCTCGACACTGTTCTGCAGTTCCCGTATGTTTCCCGGCCAGGAATAGGCGATCAGCGCCTCCGCAGCCTCATCGGTAAAGCCCTCAATCACCTTTCCCGTTTTTTTTAACATACTTTTAAGAAAAAATGAAGCCAGTTCCGGTATGTCTTCGGGCCGCTGGCGGAGGGGCGGAATGTAGAGGGGGAGCACGTTGAGCCGGTAGTACAGATCGCTCCTGAAGCTCCCCTGCTCCACGAGCCGCTCAATATCGCGGTTTGTGGCGGCTATGATCCGTACGTCCACGGTAAGCGTCGTGTCGGAGCCCACCTTTTCAAAGGTCTTCTGCTGCAGCACCCGGAGGAGCTTGGCCTGGAGCGCCAGGGGCATATCGCCGATCTCGTCAAGAAAGATCGTTCCCCCTTCGGCCATTTCAAAACGGCCCCGCCGGGTTTGGACCGCATTGGTAAAGGCCCCCTTGACGTGGCCGAAGAGTTCGCTCTCCAGAAGGCCCTCGGGAATGGCCGCGCAGTTTACCCGGACAAAGGGCTTGTCCTTCCGGGCGCTCTGGAGGTGTATCCGCTCGGCAAAGAGCTCCTTTCCCACCCCGCTTTCCCCCTGGATCAGCACCGAGGAGTCCGTCCTGGCGTAGCGCTCCGTCATTTCCAGACGTTCCAGAATCAGGGGGCTCTTCGCTATCAGGGTGTGGTAACCGTCCCCGGTCTTGAGCTGTTCCTCAAGAGTCGCTATCTGATCCCGGACCCGGGCAAAACTCCGGGCATTCTGGATGGTAATGGCCGCCTGGTTGGCAAAAATCTCAAGCCACTCAAGGTCTTCCTGGGAGAAATACTTGCCGT
>JAISQV010000312.1 GCA_031273985.1 Spirochaetaceae bacterium
TTGTGCCATACTCCTCCGGCAAGGAGAACCGCGGTGTATCAGAACGTTGACCCCAAGGTAAACTTTCCCGCCCTGGAAGAAGAAGTGCTGGCCTTTTGGGAAAAGAACCGGATCTTTGAAAAATCCGTCTCCCGGCGGGAGGGCGCGGAAGAATTCGTCTTCTACGACGGCCCGCCCTTCGCCACAGGACTGCCCCACTTCGGGCACTTTGTCCCCTCCACCATCAAAGACATCATACCCCGCTACCAAACCATGAAGGGCAAAAAAGTCGAGCGCCGCTTCGGCTGGGACTGCCACGGCCTTCCCGTAGAAACCCTCATCGAAAAAGAACTCGGCCTCAACTCAAAAACCGGCATAGAAAACTACGGCGTAGATCGCTTCAACGAAGCCTGCCGCGCCGCGGTCCTGCGCTACGTGGGCGAATGGCGCAGCGTCATCACGCGCCTCGGCCGCTGGGTAGACTTCGACCACGACTACAAAACCATGGACAGCGACTACATGGAAACCATCTGGTGGGTCATGAAATCCCTCTGGGAAAAAGGCCTCCTCTACGAAGGCCACTACATCCTCCCCTACTGCCCCCGCTGCTCCACGGTCCTCAGCAACCACGAACTCAACCTGGGCGGCTACAAGGATGTCCACGACCCCGCCATAACCGTAAAATTCAGAATCCGGGAGGGGGGAGCCCCCCCCTGCGCCGGAGCCTCCTCCCCGGCAAGGCCGCAAGCGGCCCCGCCGGGTCCGGGGTCTCCGGCTACCCCCCCAGCGGGGGGGCTTCGCCCCCCCGCAACGCCCCCCGATTTCCCTTCCAATACCTGCTTTCTCGCGTGGACCACCACCCCCTGGACCCTGCCCTCAAACCTGGCCCTCACCGTGGGGCCGGAGATGGACTATGCCCTCATCCAGGACCTCTCCGGAGCGGAGGGCGGCGATCACTACATCCTTGCGGAGGCCCGGCTCCCGGCCTACTACAAAAGCGCTGAGGAGTACCGGATACTCCGCCGCTTCAAGGGGGCGGAACTGGCGGGCCTTGAGTACGAGCCCCTCTTCCCCTACTTCGCCTCCGCCCGGGAACAGAACGCCTTCCGGGTCTACCCCGGCGACTTTGTGTCCACCGAAGACGGCACCGGCATAGTGCACACCGCGCCGGGCTTCGGCGAAGACGACCAGCGGGTGCTGCGGGGAAGCGGCGTGCCGACCCTCTGCCCCGTGGACGCCGAGTGCCGCTTCACGGAAGAGGTGAGCGACTACCGGGGGCTCTTCGTCAAGGATGCGGACAGGCCCATCATGGAGCGCCTCAAGGCCGAGGGCAAACTCTTCCGGCGGGAACAGATACTCCACGCCTACCCCCACTGCTGGCGCTGCGGCAGCCCCCTCATCTACCGGGCCGTGAGTTCCTGGTTCGTCAATGTGGAAAAGATCAAACAGGATATGCTGGCCGCCAACAGCCAAATCAACTGGGTGCCGGAGCACATCAAGGCGGGGCGCTTCGGCAAATGGCTGGAGGGAGCGCGGGACTGGGCCATCAGCAGGAACCGCTACTGGGGGAATCCCCTGCCCATCTGGAAATGCCCGGACTGCGGAAAAACCATTTGCGTGGGCAGCCGGGAGGAACTCCGGGAACTTTCCGGCGTCTACCCGGAAGATATGCACAAACACTTCGTGGACTCCATCACCATACCCTGCGAATGCGGCGGAATCATGCGGCGGATCCCCGAAGTGCTGGACTGCTGGTTCGAGTCCGGGGCCATGCCCTACGGGCAGAATCACTACCCCTTCGAAAATAAAGAATTCTTCGACAGCCACTTTCCGGCTGCCTTCATCAACGAAGGGCTGGACCAGACCAGGGGCTGGTTCTACACCCTCACGATCCTGGCGGCGGCGCTCTTCAACAAACCCGCCTTCATGAACTGCATAGTCTCCGGCCTCGTGCTTGCCGCAGACGGCAGAAAAATGAGCAAGAGCCTCCGCAACTACACGGACCCCATGGAGGTGGTCAACTCCTTCGGCGCGGATGCGCTGAGGCTCTTCCTGGTCCACTCGGCGGTGGTCCGCTCGGAGGACCTCCGTTTCAGCGACGAGGGCGTGCGGGACGTACTCAAGAGCATCATCATCCCCCTGTGGAACGCGTACAGCTTCTACGTTACCTACGCCAACATAGACGGCGCGACGCCGGAGGGGGCGCCGGAAAACCCCCTCAATCCCCTGGACAAATGGATCATCTCCGTGGCGGAAACCATGGTGGAAAAAGTAGGCGCCGCCCTGGACTCCTACGACCTTTCGCGGGCCGTGGATCCCATCGTGGAATTCATAGACCTCCTCAACAACTGGTACATACGCCGCTCCCGGCGGCGCTTCTGGCGGGCCGGCGGCGACGCGGACAAAGCCGAGGCCTACGGCACCCTCCTCGACGTGCTCAAGACCCTGATCACCACGGCGGCGCCCTTCATGCCCTTCACCACCGAGGCGGTCTGGCAAAACCTCCGCCGCGAAGGGGAGCCGGAATCGGTGCATCTGGCGGACTTCCCCCAGGCGCGGCCTGCCCGCCGGGACCCCGCGCTGGAATTCAAGATGGCCGTGGTACAGCGCGCCGTCTCCATGGGCCGCTCCCTCAGGTCTCTCCACAACATCAAGGTGCGGCAGCCCCTGCGCGCCGTGGAACTCGTGACGGGGGACCCTGCGGAGAAGCCGGTGCTCCTTGAAATGATGGAGATCATCCGGGAGGAACTCAACGTCAAGAATGTAATCCTCAGGGACAACGAAGAAGACCTCGTGGAGTACGAGGCCAAGGCAAACTTCCGCGTCCTGGGCAAGGAGCTGGGCCGGGACATGAAGGCCGCGGCGGAACGCATAGAGGCCCTGAGCCAGGCGGAGATTCAGGGCATCCTGGAGGGGGCCACCCTCTCCCTGGACCTCGGCGGCAGGCAGGTGGACATCACTGCGGAAAAACTCGACATACGGCGTAACGAAAAGGCCCGGCTCCGGGTGCTCAACGAGGGAACCCTCACCGTGGCCCTGGACACGGAGGTGACGGAAGAACTCGCCCGGGAGGGGGATGTGCGGGACCTGGTCCGGGGGCTGCAAAACCTGAGGAAGGAGCGGGGCCTGGCCGTCACGGACCGGATCAGGCTCTCCCTCTACGGCCCGGAGCGGCTCCGCCTGGCCTGGGACGCCTTCGCGGACTATGTGGCGGCGGAAACCCTGGCCGCTGAAGTGGTCTGGGAGGAGACCGCCGGGACGGCCATTGAGGCGGGGGACGAATCCTGGATCGTGAGCATCACAAAACAGTGAGCAAAAGCCCGCATTCCCGCCGCTTCCTGGCCGTCCTCGCCCTTGCGGCGGCCCTGTTTGCCGCCTGCGCCGTTGCGCCCCCCGCCGGGCCGGGCGGGGAATTTTCCTTCCTCGAGGGGGGGGGCAGCCTGTACCTTGCCGCGGATCTTCCCGGCGCCCGGCCCATCCTCGAAGCGGCCTTCCTGCCGGGCCTTTCCGGCGGGGAGGCCCTGCTGGACCGGACCCGGCGGGTTCTGGCGGCCTTCTACGGCCCCGCCGCGGAACGGGGCTTCCGCCTTGCCGCCTGGGGCTCTTACCCCCGCTCACGGGCCGGCCTCGGCCTCTCCCTGAGTTCCCGCTGGGTCCGGGACCGCTCCCCTTCGGGCAGGGCCTACTGGCGCTCCCCGGCGGAGGGCCTCTCCCTCTACCTCGATTCCCGGCTCCTCCTCCTCTCAGGGGGCGGCGAAGCGGGCCCCTTTCCCCTGGGGCAGGGCGCCCGCCCCCCGGAGGCCCTTGCGGCCCTGAGCGCCGGGGCGGTGCTGAGCGGCTGGGCGCCGGAGCCGGGGGATGCTATCAACGGCTTCCTCTCCCGGTTGGGCCTCCCCCTCCACGCCCCCCTGGACCTGATCGTCTTTGCCCTGTACCCCGCCCCGCCGGAGCAGCGCTTCACCGCCGCCCTGCTCCTTGAAACCCCCGGCTCCGCCGAAGCGGCGGGGCTTGCCTCCCTCCTGGGGGTCCTCAGAAACTGGCTCCCCCCCGCGGCGGCCCTGGGGGAACTTGCCTTCCTCCCGGCCCTGCTGGCCCAGGCCCCTGAGCAGCGGGAAAACACCCTGCTCCTGCGGAGCGCCCCCCTCCGGGCGGGGGACATTGCTTTACTTTTCAGCATGATTTCGTTACATTGAGGGATTCAGGGGGAGGATCACCTTATGCCGACTTATGAATACGAGTGTAAAACCTGCGGTCATGTTTTTGAGGCCTTTCAGAGCATGAAAGACGAACCCCTCAAGGTTTGCCCCGAATGCGGCAGGGAGCTGCGCCGGCGCATCAACGGCGGCACGGGGATCATCTTTAAGGGCAACGGATTCTATGTTACCGACAAGCCCTCCGGCGGGAAGACCGCTTCAGAGGGGGCTCCAAAAGAGCAGAAACCGGATTCCGGCGCTCCGGCTTCTCCGGCTCCGGCCCCCGCCGCTTCAACCGGCTCGACCGGCGCCCCTGCGCCGGCGGCGGCCAAACCCTCCGCATGAAGGCGAAGAAGCCCCACTTTTTCTGTGAGAGCTGCGGCGCCGAGGTTCCCCTCCGCGCCAAACGCTGTCCCGGCTGCGGGCGCTTCTTCGCATCGGTCCGCTGCCCCTCCTGCGGCTTCACCGGCGATGAAGCGCAATTCACCAGGGGCTGTCCCGTCTGCGGTTACGCCCTTGCCCCCGCCGGCCCCCCCAAAAAAAGCACGCTCCCCCAGAGCGCGCTTCCCCTCTGGGTCTACCTGGTCAGCGCCGCAATCCTCTCCGGCGTGTTTGCGCTGCTTTTTTTCCGCTTCAGCCGCTAGCACAGAGTCTGGAATTAAACGGTGAGTATGGTAAAAAGAATATTAACCACGACATTGCACGAAGTAACACTATGTAGCTTCAAACAAAAACCTTCGTATTCCTTCGTGGTTTTTCTTCTTTCTATCGGAACATGAAACCTGCCGGCGAACCCGCGCAAGGGATAGAAGCGGAAATCTTTTTTTGCCCCGGCGGGGCAAAAAAAATTGAAGCGGATAGCCCGGTCCCCGGTGCGAAGCACCGGGGATGCGCCCCTATTCCTAATCGAAATTCTGAAACACACGAATCTTTTTTTTGGAATTTTGAATGTAAAACTCAAAGGTGAGGCCCGGCTCAATTCACCACATTGTACTCCTGAACCACCTGAATCTCCGACTTTACCGGAAGGGCGCCGGCGATTTCCTGGGCCGCGAGAATGGCCGCCTCCACCAGGGCCTTTGAGTTGGCTACGCCAAGGAGTTCCACCTTGTCCTCCGAAACCTGGGCTTCCAGGAAATGAACGGAGACGCCCTTTTCGTAGAGGATATGGTTCGTAATGGTATGCCCCAGAATGAGCGCCTTGAGCCGTTTTGTGTGCTGGGCCTCCACTCCGGGGTCGACGGTCCTGGTGAGGAGCGTTTTTACAATCTCCGCGCAGTATGAAGGATTCAGATAGCCGGTGTTCAGGGTGAGGAGATAATTCGCCGGCGCCCTCCAGTCGGTTTCAAAGAGGCTGCTGTGAAAGCCCATTCTGTCGCGGTCGCTCCGGCTGATGATCTGTTTGGCCTGCTTGTCATCGCAGTGGAAGTAGCTTTTGACCCGCTCTATGCGTATTTCAAGGGGGGCTGTCAGAAATACGGATAGTACGCCGGGAAGGCCGCGGAATATTACGCCGGCGCCCCTTCCTATAAAAACACAGTTTCCCTGCTCCGCCTCGGCAAGGATGGCGCTCTTCAAAAAATGCAGATAGACATCCCTGTCCTGGGAGAGGGACGCAAAAACGGCGGGCTTGCGTTCATCGTATTTATCAAATTTGGGGCCCGTTACCCCGTAGGATTTGATCCGTTCTTCCAGGGTACGTTTGTCAATGAAGCGATAATCCAAAACTTTCGCCAATTCCTGGGCGGTCTCGTCACCCAGCGCCGCCAGTTCGCGGGAAATAGTAATAATTGCCATGACAGCCTCCTGCCTATAGGATAAGCCCCAGGCGGCCTCTTGTCAAAAGACTTTTTTCCCGAAAAATGGTCCCATGGATGCTAAACATGGACGATAAGGACCTGGTGTGGACCGAGGAAAGCAGCCGCCTGGTTTTTGAGACCCGGGTCTTTTCCGTCCGGGAGAGCCGCTGCCGTTCGCCTGCGGGGAAAAGCGGGCTCTACGTTACCCTGGACGCCCCGGACTGGGCTGTGGTGGTGCCGGTGCTTGAGACGGAAGGGGGCCGCCGCTTTGTCATGGTCCGGCAGTGGCGGCACGGTTCACGGGAGTTGAGCCTGGAATTTCCCGGCGGGGTCTTTGAGCAAAACGAAGACGGAAAGGCGGCGGCGGCCCGGGAACTGTACGAGGAAACCGCCTACCGCCCGGGAAGGGTGCGGGAACTGGGGGTGATGAGCCCCAATCCGGCGATCATGGCGAACCGGGTGCATTTTTTCCTGGCGGAAGACCTGCACTGGACGGGGAGCCAGCACCTGGACGAGGATGAGTATGTGGCGGTGGAACAGGTTACCGTTGAGGAGGCTGTCCGGGGCATGGGCCGCCCCCCCTACACCCACGCGCTGATGGCCGCCGCCCTCATGCTCTACCAGAAAAATACATAACGGGCACAGAGCCTGCAATTAGGCGATGAGTGTCAACAAATAAAGAATTTTATCCGCAGATTTTCGCGGATTTTCGCCGATTAAGAAGGTTTTGGAACGAAAATCCGTGTAGTCCGTGTAAATCCGCGGACTGTTTTAGTTTTCCCTCCGTTTAACTTGTTGACAGTGGAATATTAACCACGGAAAGCACGGACTTTTTGTTCGAAATTCGCGCTTTTGTCCGTGGTTAAATCAAATTTTTGCCCTCAACTTCAGCGAAGGGGCGGGTAGACCGTGCCGGGAGACCAGAGCCCCCGGCGGGTTTCGCCCTGTACGCTGGGAATCTCCAGCACCATGCCCGGCTCTATGAGGTTCGGGTTGTCCGGCTCCGGAAGCCGGCTCCTGTTGGCATCGTAGAGGAGCCGCCACTTGCGGCTGTCCCCGTAGGCCCAGGGCCGGCCCGCGATATTCCAGAGACAGTCCCGGGAGGAGGCCCAGTCCCGCACGGTGTAAGTGGCGGGAAGCGCCGCCGGGGAGCGGTCCGGGCCCTGCTCCGCGGGCCTCACCGCGCTTATTCCCTCCAGGGCCGCGTAGACCCGGTTCGCCGCCGCCACGGTCCCGCTGAAATCCTCCTGGTCCCGCCTCTCCCGGGCGTCGGCAAGGGCCGCTTCGGCCTCACCGAACTGCCGGGGGTAGCGGGCGGGAGCGTTTACCGCGGCGCTGGAAGCCCAGTAAATCCGGTTCCGCGCCGCCAGCAGGGCCTGATCCGCCACATAGCCATCGGAGAGCCGGGCGTACCTCATGGCTTCCTCGGCATAGGCCGTGGACGCGTCGTAATCCCCCGTTTCGTAACTGTAGCGGGCCAGGCCGGTGTAGCGGAGGCTCTGAAGGTAGTAATCATTGTCCAGGGCCTTCCCCGGCACGGCCGCGCTGGGCTGCTGTATTTCGGCCTGGGCAAAGAGCCCCAGGGCGGAAAGGAACAGCGCCGGGAGCAGAAGGAGCGCCTTGTGTTTCATTCTTCAACCTCCGCAGTAATAAGGTCTTCGGCGTCTTGCGCCACAATCTCGCTGGCGGCGGTTAGCTCCTCGGCCCGGCGTATCGCGGCCTCCGCCCGGAGCCGCTTTTCTTCCGCCGTTGTGGCGGCAGCGGCAAAGCCGAATTCCGCCTGGAAGTAGAGATTCGCCGCCTCCCGGTACTCCTCCCGCCCGTAGGCGGCCTCCCCCAGGCCGAAGATATGCGCTGCGCTCTCAAACTCCGTGCGCACCGCCACGGGGGCCTTGCACTCCTCCGCATAGCCGCGCTCCGCCTCCGCCGCAAGACGGCGTTCCCCGGCGTAGTCCTTCATGCCCCGGTCCAGTATATCCCGGTAGAGGGCCAGACTCGCTCCGGCGGCGGCCAGGGCGTCCCCGACCTCCCCTGAATCGTAGGCCGCCAAGCCGCCGTCAAAGAGACGGTTCGCCTCCGCGTAGCCCTCCGGGTCCAGGGCGCCGAACTCGTAGAATTCTATCTCGTAGGCCTCGTTCAGGGCTTCCGCGCCCAGGGCCAGGGCCCGGTACCTGTTCTCCGCAACACCGGCGGCGTCCCTGGCCGCATAGTGATCCTTCTCGACCTCGTAGAGTCTCCGGGCCTCATCGGCGGCGTCGTCCGCCGCATCGAGGCGCTCCGGCGAATAGGCCAGGATGCCCATAAAGACGGCCTCTTCCCGGACCCCCCGGATCTCCGCCGTTCTATCCTCGGCATAGGCGGGCAGGGCCCGTTCAAAGATACCCTCGTAGGCAGCGGCCAATTCCAGGGCGGCGGCAAGGGCATCGCGGGCCTCAGCCTCGTTACCGGGAGCGCCGGCCTTGAGCGCCGTGTAGCGTGTATCCGCGGCGGCGGTCTCCTCCGGCAGGTAGCGCTCCCCGCCAAAGTCGCGGGCCATGTTCCGGGCCCGCTCCAGCCGCGCCGAGGCATCCTCCAGCGCCGCGAGGGTTTCCGGCGCCGGGGCCGGCGTTTCTTCGGGGGGCTTTTCCCCGGCGGGCTCCGTTAGGGCAGGCTCCGCTTCCGGGGCTGCGGGGCTGCTGCTGCAGGCTCCGGCAAGAGCCAGGATGAGCAGGATCATCAGGCTCACCGGCGCCTGGGAAAAGAATCTTTGCGTCATGGATACATCTCCTCATGTTTTGCTTGTCCCGTGTCGTGGGCTAAGAAAACGCCATTTCGGGGCCGCCGCAAACGGTCCCCCTGATACTATCGGATATTCCGGCCCTGTTTTTGCCGGCACAGCTACAGTATACTACGCCGGACGATAAATGTCATAATGCGGCGCTGTGAGCGCGAATGAGGTAGCCATGGCCGATATTAGTTACGATATTTTGAAGAATTTCGGGACCATCTCCGTGGAGCGGGGAGGCTGGAAGAAGGAGCTGACCCTGGTTTCCTGGAACGGGCGAAGCCCCAAATTCGATGTCCGTGAGTGGGCCCCGGACCATGAGAAAATGGGGAAGGGCATTACGCTGACCAGGGAGGAGGCGGAAATCCTGATGAATCTGCTCAAGGGAGCCCTGGAAGGGGAATCCGAATAGGGAGGAGGGGGCCGAGCCCCCTGAAGAACCCGCTCACCGGGTCGCGGGGGAGAGCCTCCTCCCCGGCTGCGCCGGGTCCGGGGTCTGGCGCTACCCCCACTACGGGGGGCTCTGCCCCCCGTAACGCCCCCCGGCCTTCTCCCGGAGTTTGCGCAAAGCGCAAACTCCCAAGCTGAAAGCCGCAGGCTTTCAGCAGCAACGCCCCGTACCCTCTCCCTGGCCTAAAGCTCCCCGAGGGCTTGGAGACGCTGCGACACCGCCTCGTCGTAGCGCAGCGCCAGGAAGCGCTCGAGGTGGGACCGGGCCTGTCCGGGGGCCTCCAGGCGGTACTGGCAAATGTCGGCCATGAGGAGGTAGAGGTAGGGCGCGTCCCGCAGGTTTTCCGCGATGCTTCCCAGGATCAGCAGGGCTTCGGCGTACTCCTCCCTGGCGCAGGCGAGGATGGCCCTGACATAGTGAACCGGCGCGGCTTCCGCCCCGGCATCGAGGGCCCGGTCCAGAAGGGCCTCCGCCTCCCCCCAGCGTTTGTCCCGTACCGCCTCCTCCGCCTCCGCCAGGAGTTGATCCCCCGAAAGGATGCGGATGTACAGCACATGGGAGGGGTCCGTGTAGGCGGCGTCAATGTCTATGGGCTCAAAACCCTGTTTTTGTACGTTCACCCGGAATATGGTTTTAGGTTTGAGGCCCGTAATAATAAAGTGGCCGTTTATGTCGCTGGAGGAACGGTAGGCGCCGTCCACATAGAGCGCCGCATTGTTGACGGGACGGTTTTCTCCGTCGTAGATCATCCCGTAGAGGGACTGGGTCCTGGCCCCTGCGGCGGGACCCGATGCGCAGGAACCGGCGCTCAGCGCGGCTGCGGCCAGTAACAGTAAAAAAGCTTTCATGGTTGAACCTCCAGGTTTGAAGACGGGGCCGCACCGTGCGGTGTTTCGCTCAGCCTTTTGATGATGAGGCCGGAGTCCTTTTCCTTATAGTAGGCATATTCCCTCCCGGCGGTATCCCGCAGGGTGCCCACAAAAAGAACCGGCTCCTGGGGCGGGGCGGCGGGTTCTGCGGGCTCCCCGGCGGGAATCCCGGTAAGGGCGGCGGGGCCGTTAACGGGCCCGCTGTGGCGGAAGAAGCGGGCCAGGGCGGAACCCCGCAATCCCCCGGCGTTGATTCCGCCGTCTGCGCCCTCTGTTGTGCGGCCGCCGAAACGCAGGCTGATCTCCGCCTCCCGCCTTGTACCGCCGCTTGAATCGGGGAACATCCTAATGGAAAGGGAATCCGCCGCCGGAGCGCCGCCGGTCCGGGCCGTTTCGTCAAGGAAGTCCAGGAAGGGGGTTATGGTTCCGCGCAGGGTAAATTCGGCGTATTCCCCCTCCCCGCCGGTTTCCGAAATTCTGAAACGCTCCGGCTCCAGCCCCCGTTTTCTGAGCAGGCCCCGCAGGAATGCCACGCGGCCGGTCATGGTCCGGGCCGCCGGGGGTTCCCCGCCGGAGCCCTGCTCAGCCCCGCGCAGTTCCACAAGGCGCCTTTCCAGGTCCTCCGGGGCAGGGAGACCCTGCGGCGCCGGGGAGCGGGAACGCAGGGCGGAAACACTGCGGCTTAGGGTGAAAAGCCTGATGCCCTGCCGGGCCGTAATGACCACACCAAAAAGCAGCGCTACCACCATCAGGATCTGCCGCAGGCGCGGGGCACCCCTCACAGGGTTACTCCCCATGACGCAGCGCCCCGGAAAGGGTGAACACCTCTCCCCGTCCCTCCGCCGGAGAGGTCCCGCTCAGGGTGATGCCGCTGAAAAGGGGAGAGTCCGCCAGGGCCGCCGCCGCCGCGAGGGAATCCTGCCCCTCCGCTTCCAGGCTGAAACGCCCGCCCCGTATGCTGAGGCTGCGAATGCGGCAGTCCGGCAGGACCCTGCATAAACCGGCGATGATCCCGTAGACTCCGGCATTCCCCGGCGCTCCGGCGGGCGCGGCGGAATCGGCGCCGGGGCGGGACCCGGTTTCGGGAACTTCGAGACTCTTTATTTCCGCAGCCAGCGCTTCTGCTCTTTCCCCGCGCCGGGCCTCTTCCCGCGCCGCCTCCAGCAAAGCTGCCTCAACAGCCTCCAGCCGCCCGGCGGAAACACGCAGAACGGGGAACAGGACGGCCAGCAGCGCCGCCGCCAGGAAGGGCAGGGCGGAAGATCCGGCGGGGCCTCCGGGGGCTGCCCCGAAGATACGGTCACGCCTTACCCTTACGGCGCGGTAACACTTATTAATAGAAAGAACGGAACATCCCTTAAACCGCGCCGCCAGGGCCTCGGCGCGGCGATCCGTCTCGCCGTCCAGTACCACCGCCGCTTCCAGGCCATCCCCTGCACGGGAGGCAAATTCCT
>JAISQV010000107.1 GCA_031273985.1 Spirochaetaceae bacterium
GCCACGAGGCGCTCCCCGGCCCGGCTTTCCGAGAGGAGGAAGCCCGCCAGGGTAAAGAGGGGGATCGCTATGATGCTGTTCTGGGTCAGGGCCGTGTAGATTTCATTGGCCGCAACGTCTATCTCGCCGCCGTCCGCGCGGATCAGGATCAGGGCAAGGGCGCCGATCACGACAAAGAGGGGCGTTCCCATGAAGGCCGCCAGGATCAGCGCGAGGATCACCGGAAGCCGGAGATTCCAGGCAAGGGCGGCGCTCAGCTCTATGAGATCGTAGACCGCATCGGAAACGTCAAAGCCCCAGATAAATTTGGCTATGACCGGGAAGGCCGCCGCCGTACCCAGGAGCACGGCCAGAAGCGGGAGGGGGCCCCTGAGGGGTATGCGCCGGGCGAAGCGGAAGGCCATGAGGGCGTAGCCCAGGGGTATGACCGAGGCAAAGACCCGGTCCGGGATGAAGCCCACCAGCCTCCCCGTGAGGCCAATTCTCACGAAGGAGAGGGAGCACCAGAAGAGGACGGTAAGCACCAGGGTGGAGACGAGGCCCGAAACAACGGCGCAGAAGGACCTGAGCCGGCTCTCCTCCCTGAGGTACTGAACCAGGGATATGGAGAGGTGCTCCCCTTCCCGCGTGGTTATGATCCCGGAAAAGAGCCCCAGCGCCAGGAGCAGGTGGGTCATGAGGGAGGAGGAGGAAGGGACCCCGGACTTGAGGGCCTTCCGGGCTATCACCTCCGCCACGGGGAGGAGCACCAGGAGGATCAGGGAAGCATAGCAGCAGAAATCTTCCGCCTTCCTGAGGCAGCGGCCCAACAAGCCGGCGCCCGGCAAAGCGGCGTGGGATCCGCTTTGCGCCCCGCCCGTCACTGCCCCCGGCTCCGGTAACCGCGGAGCAGGGCGTCCACGCGGTTCAGGGTGTCCCGGTCAAAGGTCTGGCCTATCAGGGACGGCAGGGCAGCCGTCACGTCATCGTACCAGAGCTGATCCTGCTCGGGGCTGAGCCGGTTGATCACGAGGCCGTGCTGCACCATGGCCTCCAGGGCGTCGGATTCGAGGCGCAGGATGGAATCGCTCATGCTCTGCTCTATCTGCCGGTTAACCCGGATCAGGGCCTCCCGGTACTGCTCCGGGATCTGCCGCCAGGCCTGCCGGTTCAGCACTATGCCGCCCATGAAGGGGGCTATGTTGATGGTAGCCATATTTCTGGCCACGGCGAAGAGCTGGAGGCCCCCCACGGCGATGGGGCTGCTGTAGAGGGCGTCTATCATGCCGCTGGAAAGGCCCATCATCAAATCGTTCTGGCCCAGGGGCACCACCTGGTAGCCCATGGTCTTGAACACCTGGAGCAGCCTGAGCTCCGAAGGGTCGCTGGCCACCTTCTGGCGTTTCAGATCATCCGGGACAAAGACCGGACGCCGGGAAAAGATTCTGATCCAGCCCGCATTGGCCCAGGCCAGGCAGCGGAAGCCCTGCTCCTCTATCCTTGCCTCCAGGTCGGTCTTGATGTTTTCCAGCACATAGGCAAGTTCCCCGTCATCCCTGATGAAGAAGGGGCAGCTCAGGGTAAGAATCTCCGGGGTGATGAGGTTGAGGCCGAAGGAGGTGAGCACGGCCCCCTGAATCTCGTTGAGCCTGAGTTTTCTGAGGAGATCCTCCTCCTGCCCCAGAATGCCGTTGTGGTAGATCCGCAGCTCTACTTCGCCGTTGGTTATCCTGCGCCATTCGTTGGACATCCGGTTAAGGGCCTCCCCGTAGGGGGTGGCCTCCGGGGCCACGGACGCAATCTTGAGTATCACCCTTCTGCGCTGGGCCTGGGCCTCGCCCGCCCCAAAGAAAAACGCCAGCGCCGCAAGGACGGCGAGGAGCGGTAGAAAAAGACTCCTGCCGGCCCTTTCCCCTTTCGGGGCATTCTTTTTTTTCATCATACCCTCGGTTAGTCTAAAAATGGGCTCTTGAAAAGGGAGCCAAAAACCGCCTTTGCAAAAAATATCCCGCTCCGGCTTCTTGTACAAGGGCGCCGGACCCTACCAATAATAATCCCCCTCTTCGTTTTCCTCCGCCTCCAGGAAGTACCAGGACGCGTGGGAAAGCAGATACCGGGCCCTGTTTTGGGCAATGATGTTGACCAGCCTCGTGCCGGGGTTCTGGTTCACGTCTATGGCCAGCGCCGCGCCGAGGCAGGTCTTGTAGGCTTCATAGTCCTGGGCGGGGACGGCCACGGCCTCGGCATAGGCGATGTAGGCCCCCGCGGAGAGGCCCCGGCTCTTTTCCAGGGCCAGCCGGTAGTGCTCCTCAATTTTGGAGCGGTCCCCGCCCAGGGCCGGGGGGACATTCCCGTGGAACAGGATAAAGAATTCGTCCAGGGCGCCTTCGTTAAAGTCCGGGTCCAGCTCGTAGGCCCTGTTTATCAGGGCGCTAAGCTCCGGGAGCCGGGTCCCCAAATTCAGATCGAAGGGATCGATGGCGTAGGCGGAGAGGGAGGCCGCCACGTACCAGTAGATCAGGGGGACATCGGCGCTCTTGAGGCGGGCGGCGTAGGCGTCCAGGGAGCCCTCCGCCTGGGCCCGGCCTATACCGGGGTAGCGCCCTTCCAGGCCCCCCCGCAGGATCGCCGCGCCCCGGAGGTAGAGATTCTGCGCCCGTTCCAGGGCGGCCAGCCGCTGATCCAGGGCCTCCGGGGGGAGCATTTCCGCCGGGCCCTGCACAAAGGCATTGGCGTACATCACAAAAAGGGAGCCTGTGGTAACGATGAGCCCCTGGTGGCCGGGCTGCTGCTCCAGCAGGGCCTCGTAGACCTTGATGGCAAAGGGAAGGGCGTCGCCCACCAGCTCAGGGTCCGTATCGCCCGTGAAGACCGTGCTGTTCCCCACCCCTGTCAGCGCGTCCGCGGCGGCCTTCATGACCATCTTGTTGAGGGAGCAGCCCGAAAGGAGCCCCCACAGGATCAAGCCGCCCAGAGCGGCAAAAACCCGCTTACCCATCGTATCTTTGTACCTCCGCAGCCCAATGCAAAGCAGCCTGCCATTTTTCCGCTTTCCCGGCCTACCTGTCAATAACTTGGCGTATATCGCCGCTGATGGCCTCCAGTTTCCGCTGGACCTCGGCCTTTGCCGCCTCAAGCCCGCCGGGGCCTACTACGGCGCAGCAGCTCGCGTAAAACTTGATCTTGGGCTCCGTGCCGCTGGGCCGGGCGCTGACCACGGTTCCGTCGGCCAGGTAGAACTGGAGCACGTTACTCCGGGGCAGGTCCACCGGGTCAGTCCTGCCGGGATCGCCGGGATACTTCCACAGGGATTCCCCTATGTCCCGGACCCTTTCGACGGCTATGCCCCCCAGAGTCCGCGGCGGGTTCCGGCGGTACTCCGCCATGATACCCTCCATGATCGCCGGCCCTTCGGGACCCTCGAAGTATTTGGAAATGCCCAGTTCCCGCCAGTAGCCGTTGATCCGGTAAAGATCGTCAAGCCTGTCGAGGAGGCTCTTGCCCTGACTCCGCCAGTAGAGGGTCATTTCAGCGGTAAGCGCCGCCGCAGAGATCCCGTCCTTGTCCCGAATCTCGCTCTCCACAAGGTAGCCGTAACTCTCCTCCGTGCCGAAGACCACCGTGGGGGACCCGGCGGCCTCGCATTTCCGCCACACATCGGCTATCCACTTGAAGCCCGTCAGACACTCGATACACTCCGCCCCGTAAGATTCGGCCACCCGCTTCTGCATCCCCGTCGTAACAATGGAGTTGACCATGGCGGCTTTGGCGGGCATCTTCCCGCTCTCCTTCAGGGAAAGAAAGATATAGTCCGCCAGCAGCGTCCCGAGCTGGTTCCCCGTGATAAGCGCAAAATCCCCGTCCCTGCCGGGCACAGCGGCGCCCAGCCGGTCGGCGTCGGGGTCCGTGGCCATGACCACATCGGCCTTGGCCTCCCGGCCCAGCCTGAGGGCCAGCTCCAGGGCGGCGGCCTCCTCCGGGTTGGGGTAGGACACCGTGGGAAAATCCCCGTCCGGCTCCCGCTGCTCCGGCACGGTGATCACTTGGAGGCCCAAAGAACCCAGCACCGCCTCCACGTGCATGGCCCCGGTACCGTGGAGGGGCGTATAGACAATCTTGACCTCCCCGCCCCGGGAGCGGATCAGATCGGGCCTGAAGAGGTGGCTGCGCACCATGGCCTGGTAGGGTTCGTCAATACTCCGGTCTATCAACTCCAGAAGCCCCCGGGCAAGGGCCTCCACGCGGGTTATCTCCCGGATCTCCGTGACGGCGTTCACCTCGGCAATGATCCCCCCGTCGTGGGGCGGAATCACCTGGGCCCCGTCATTCCAGTAGGCCTTGTAGCCGTTGTACTGCGGCGGGTTGTGGCTGGCCGTAACCACGATACCCGTGTCCGCCCCCAGGGCCCGTATCGCGTAGGAAAGCTCCGGCGTGGGCCTCAGCGAAGAAAAAAGCCAGGTCTTTATCCCGTTGGCCCCCAGAATCAGGGCCGCAGCCTCGGCAAACTCGAAGGAATAGTGGCGGCTGTCGTAGGCAATCACCGCGGAAAGCCCCCCCGCCGCGGCCTTTTCCGGGAAGGCCCTGCGCAGATAGGCGGCGAGCCCCTGGGTGGCGCGCTTCACCACCAGCGTATTCATCCGGTTGTAGCCCCCGCCAATGAGCCCCCGCAGCCCTCCGGTGCCGAATTCCAGGTCCCGGTAAAACCGGTCCTCCAGCTCCTTCCAGTCCCCGGCGGCGAGCAGCGCCTCCACCTCCGCGCTGAAAGCGGGATCCTGCTCCCGCTCCACATACTCCCCGGCCCTGGCGCTGATAGCATCCCTTTCCATAATACGCGAGCCCTCCGGAGTCCAGTATAGTCAGGGATCAGCAGGGTTACAAGGAGAGGGTGAAGGGAGGAAGGAGAAGAGGGAGGGGGCCGAGCCCCCTACGCCGGAGCCTCCTCCCCGCATCGCGGGTCCGGGGTCTCCGGCTACCCCCGCAGCGGGGACACCCCGCAACGCCCCGTGATTCCTCCCCGGAGTTTGCGGAACCGCCGAAGGCGGCGGAGCAAACTCCCAAGCTTAAAACGACCTGTCGCCCGCCCTCCTGAGCGCGTCTCTTGACTCGGCGCTCAGCCTGGAGCATCCGTAGAACGCGACAGCGCCGGCTCCGAGATCATCCCACCTCCTGCCATTGACAGGCGAAACCGTAACCGAGACCAGTGCGGTGCAACGGCTAAACGCATTTGGGCCTATGTACGTAGCGCTGTCCGGTATGGTAACCGAAGTCAGCCCGGCGCATTCGGAAAAGGCATGCCGGTCAATAGACGTAACACCCTCCGGTATAATGACCGAGGTCAGCCCGGAGTGGGAAAACGCTTGCTGGCCTATGGACGTGACGCTGGCCGGTATGGTGATCGAGGCCAGCCCGGAGCATAGGGCAAAGGCCTGCTCGCCGATGGAGGTAACGCTGTCCGGTATGATAACCGAGGCCAGTTTAGTGCAGCCAAAGAACGCGGTATCGCCTATGGACGTAACGCCTTCGGATAGGGTAACCGAGGTTAAAGCGGTGCAAGCAGCGAACACGCCGTAAACGCCTTCGTTCCTGATGACCCCCGTAATAACCTTGACGCTGCCGGGGATGGTGATTGAAGTCAGTCCGGAGCGGGTAAACGCCAGCTCGCCGATGGAGGTAACGCTGCCCGGAATCGTAACGTCCGTAAGCTTCGCGCAATCTTCAAAAGCGCAGTACACAATGTCTGTAACCGAGGATGGAACCGTGTAAGCCCCGCTTCTTCCCTCAGGGCATAGAAGAAGCGCGGTTTTATCCTTATTGAACAGCACGCCGTCTTCACTGGTGTAGACTTCGTTAGCCTCGGCAACCGTTATGACCGTAAGGGCCGTGCAGCCGTCAAAAGAGTCCTCGGCATCGTTAACGTCCTCCCCGATGCGGATAACCGATGCCGGGATGCTGATCTCCGTAAGCCCTGTACACCTGTCAAAGGCGTCCTGCTCGATGACGGTAACTCCCTCCGGTATACTGAGGGATTTCATGCTTGTATT
>JAISQV010000266.1 GCA_031273985.1 Spirochaetaceae bacterium
CGGCTCAACGAGGTGTTCCGCATCGCTACCCATGTGGCGATCATGCGGGACGGGGTAATCACGCTCCACGGGAGGGCGGAGGAATTTAGCCGGGAAACCCTGGTCAGGGGGCTTCTTCCGGAAGGGCTTTCCCCGGAGGGGCTTCTTCCGGAGGGCCGGGAGGAGGAGGGCGCCCGGCGCGGGGCCCCGGAGCGGAAGGCCCCGGACTATGCGGAGCGGAGGCCCGTGCTGGAGCTGCGCGACTATTCCGGCTGGGGCTTCGCGGATATTAACCTCAAGGTCTACCCCGGCGAAGTGCTGGGGCTTTGCGGCGTGGTGGGCGCGGGGCGCACGGAACTTGCCATGACGATCTACGGCAGGGACCGGGTAAAGTCGGGCAGGGCCTTCCTCGACGGCGAGGACATCACGGGTCTCGGTACCCGGAGAATCATCAGGAAGGGCGTCAACTATGTCCCGGAGGACCGCTTCCTCAACGGCGTGTTCCCCATCACCGGCATAGCGGGGAATATGTCTTCGGCGCTGCTCGGCTTTCTGCCGGGCTTTCTGCTCAACTTTCGGGCCGAGGCGGGGCTGGCGGGGAGGTACCTGGAGGAATTCAGGATCAGGGCCGCCGGGCCGCGCCAGGAGATGGGCAGTCTTTCCGGGGGGAACCAGCAGAAGGTGGTGATAGGCCGGGCCCTCTCCACGGAGCCGCGCCTGGTGATCATGGACGAGCCCACCAGGGGGATAGACGCCGGGGCGCGGGGCGATATTTACGCGATCATTGCGGAGCTCAAGGCGCGGAATGTGGCGGTGCTGCTGATCTCCTCCGATATGGAAGAGATCGTGGAACTTTCGGACCGGGCCGTTACGATGTTCCAGGGGAGGATCAACCGGGAATTTCAGCGGGAGGAAATCACCCAGGACAGGCTTATGAGCGCCTCCTTCGGGCTTGCGGGGGAGGCGGGATGAGCGCGCGGAAGGGCCCCGGCGCCCTGCTCAAGGCGCGGGAACTCAGCTCCTTCTCCTTTGTGGCGCTGCTCTTTCTGCTGGTGGGCCTGGTGAACCCCGGCTTCCTGGCGCCGGAAAACCTCCTGCTTACGGTGAACGCCAGCGTGGTCTTTACCCTCCTCGCCGCGGGCAGCGCCTTCGTGATCATCACCGGGGAGATCGATGTTTCCATAGGCGCGATCATGGGGCTCTGCGCTGCGGTCTCGGCTTCCCTGATTCGGGACGGCGCCCCCTGGCCCGCCGCCATTGCCTCGGCGCTTGCCCTGGGGCTCCTCTGCGGAATCCTCAACGGGGCGGGGCTCATGTTCCTGCGTATACCTTCGATCATCATGACTCTGGGCAGTTCCGGCATCATCCGGGGGCTTATCTATGTGTACACCGGCGGCAAGTGGGTGGAGAATGTGCCCTTTGACTACAAGGCCCTTTCGCAGGCGAACTTTCTGGGCGTTTCCCTGTTCTACTGGGGGGCCCTGGCGGTGATGATAGCCGGAACGGTGATCATGAAGGCCAGCGCTCCGGGGCGCTGTTTTGCCGCGGTGGGGGACAATATTTCCTGCGCCGTCTTCCTCGGCCTCCCCGTCAGGGCCACCAAAATAGCGGCCTTTGCCCTGAGCGGCCTCTTTGCCGCCGTTGCGGGCCTCCTCTTTGTAAGCAGGATAGGCTTTGTAACCCCCATGGCGGGGAACGGCTACGAGATGAAGGCCATAGCCGCCTGCGTGCTGGGCGGGGTAAGCCTCACCGGCGGGGTGGGCTCCCTCCTGGGCGCGTCCATGG
The DNA here is from genome assembly GCA_031273985.1 of Spirochaetaceae bacterium. Lineage (GTDB taxonomy): Bacteria > Spirochaetota > Spirochaetia > Treponematales > Breznakiellaceae > JAISQV01. Next base: position 1,765 of record JAISQV010000266.1, read on the forward strand.
GGGCTATCATCATGGCCTCCATAGGCCGGATCCTCGTGTTCCTCAATTCCTCCGCCGATGACAATACCATCACCGGCACGATGCTGATCATCATTATCGTGGCGGACGCGCTGATTCAGCAGCGCATGGCGGAGAGGGCCCGCAGGAAGAGGCTTGAGGCAAAGCTGCTCGCCGCCCTGCCGGGGGACCGGCTGCCGGGGAGTTTGCCGGAGGGCCGCGCCGGGGAGGGAGAGCGGGCATGACGGGAAAACAGGAAAGCATGAAAAAATTCTTCCGCTGGGAAATGTTTCTGGTAGTGTTACTGCTTTTGGAGGTTCTTGTCTTCGGCGCGATCAACCCGCGCTTTCTGCGGCCCCGGATTCTGCTGGGCAGCATAAACGATTTTATCCCCATCTGCATCATCAGCCTCTTTGTTACCTTCGTGCTTATCACCGGGGGCATGGACATTCAGGCGGGCTCCATCGTGGGGCTTGCCTCGATTCTTGCGGGCATACTCTTTGAGTATTTCCATTTCAACATTTGGATCGCCTCGTTCTGCGCGATTCTTGCGGGAATGTCCTGCGGCCTTTTCAGCGGATTCCTCGTGGCCTATACCGGGGTGCCGCCCATGGTGGTAACCCTGGGGGGCTCCTTCCTCTACGCGGGAACCGCCATCACGATCACCAAGATGGCGGGCATTGAAAGCCACAAGGGGATAAGCGGCTTTCCGCAGCTTTTTACGGCCTTTACCAACTTTTATATAGGGCCGGTCCCCTTTCAGGCGCTCATCTTCCTGGCCCTCATCATCGTCAGTTTCTTCCTGCTGCACCGGACCAAATACGGCCGTTATGTGTTCCTCTGCGGGATCAACCGCAGCGCCGCCGCATATTCGGGGATAAACACCAGGCTTGTGATCATGAGCGCCTACGGGCTTTCCGGCATAGGGGCGGGCATCGTGGGGATAATCCTCACCTCCTACCTGGGCACCGCCAAGGCGGATTTCGGGAAGGAGCTGACCCTGCCCATCATTACCGCGGTGGTTCTGGGGGGGACTTCTATTCTGGGGGGAAGGGGAAGCATAGCCGGCACGGCCCTGGCGGCCCTGGTCATAGGGATCATGCGCTTCGGCCTTTCCATGAGCGGCCTCAACACCCAGTATCTGGATATTCCCGTGGGGATTATGCTGATCCTGGCGGTGGGCATGAGGGGTGCCGCCGGAGTTTTGCCCGGCCTGTTCAAACGGAGGGCCCCGGCGCCCGGGGGCGGGCCGCTGTAATAGAAACTATGCCGGTTTAGACCGGCATAAAATCCGAAGTCTTGAGCTTCACAACATTGGAGGAGAGTATGAAAAAAAACAGTATCCTTATCCTGCTGGCTTTGGTTATCGCGCTGATACCGGCCCGCGTCTTTGCCGGCGGCGGCGGCGAAAGGAAGACGGGTAACATTACCATTGTCTTTGTGCCGAAAATCACCGGCAATGCGTTCTTCGAGACCGCCAACGACGGGGCCCAGGCTCACGCCCGGCAGGTGGGCTACACGGTCCGTTACGACGGCAGCCCCGAGGCCGCCGTGGCCAACCAGGTTACGGTGATCCGTAACGCCATACGCCAGGGGGCCAACGGTATTTCCGTATCCTCCCTGGACGCCACAGCCCTGGACAGTGTAATGCGGGAGGCCATGGCCGCGGGCCTTGCGGTAACCACCTGGGACTCCGATGTTTCCGGCAACGCCCGGACCGTCATGGTTTCCCAGGGCACCCCGGACATTCTGGGCAAGATGCTCGTTGATATGGGGGTAAAGTCCCTCCGGAGCCGGGGCAAGGACCCCGCCGGGGTTATCCGCTATGCGTGGCACTATTCCCAGTCCACCGTGGCGGATCAGAATTCCTGGCGTGTCGCCGGTGAGGCGTATATCCGGGAACACTACCCCCGGTGGGTGAATATCCGGCCCGACAATTACTACAGCAACCAGGATGCGGAACTGGCCATTACTACCGGTGAATCGATCCTCAAGGCAAACCCGGACATCGATCTCATCATCTGTAATGACTCCACCGCCCTGCCCGGACAGCTTCAGGCGGCGCAGAATCTGGGCTACAACAAGAGCCGTGTTACCATCACCGGCTTTGCCACGCCCAACTCGATCAAGGCTTATGCCCGGGCGGGGATTCTTGAACGCTGGGGCCTCTGGGATTCCGGCCAGCAGGGCGCCCTGGGCTGCTACCTGGCCTACTGGCTTGCCTCGGGGAATCAGATTCGCGTGGGGGACAGGATCGCTGTTCCCGGCATTGGGACGGTAGAAGTGCTGCCCAACACGGTGCTGGACCCGAATGCCTACACCGCCCCGGATTCCGGCGTGGTGCTGCTGCCGGAGCGCGTTGAGTTTACCCTGGAAAATATGGATAACTACAACTTTTAGCAGCCTTTTGTACTTGTACATTTTTTGCCGGGAGTTTTGCTCCCGGCGCTCTTCGGCAACGATACCCCGCCCCGGCGGGGTATCGTTAATTCATGCGGTTAAGGAAAAGGAAAGGACCATGGCGGATTTAGACGGCATCAAAGTAGAAAAAAATTACCACCTCGACAGGGAATTCTCCACTCACGGCGATTTTCATGTCAAGGGGGCGGAGAATCTTGATTGGGGGATGAAGAAACACCTGACCAATATTTTTAATCCCAGGAGCGGCAACACGGTTATGTTTGCCTTCGACCACGGTTACTTTATGGGTTCCGTCTCCGGGCTTGAACGGCTGGACCTGCTCGTTCCGAGGCTCATCGATCATGTGGACGTGCTTATGGCCACGAGGGGCGCCCTGCGCAGCTCCGTAAGGCCGGACTTCAGGAAGGGCATCGCGCTCCGGGTGTCTTCGGGTTCCTCCATGCTCGACGAGGATCTTTCCCGCGAGATAGTGGCGGTGGACATTGAGGACGCCATCAGGATGAACGCCGACTGCCTGGCGGTTCAGGTTTTCATAGGCGCCAGGGGGCAACTGGAAAGCATAGACAACCTTTCCAGGGTTATCAACGCGGCCAACCGTTACAGTATTCCTACCCTCGGCGTCATTGCCGTAGGCAAGGACATGGAGCGGACGGATCAGTACTTCAAGCTGTCCACCCGCATCGTAGCGGAGCTGGGGGCAGCGATTATCAAAACTTATTACTGCGACAACTTCGAGGAAGTGGCCGCCGCCTGCCCCGCTCCCATAGTGGTGGCCGGGGGGAAAAAACTCCCCGAAAAGGAAGCCCTGGAAATGGCCTGGAATTCCATGCGGGCCGGAGCCCGGGGCGTTGATATGGGCCGGAATATCTTCCAGAGCTACCACCCGGTAGAAATGGCCGATGCCATCAGTAAAATTGTGCACGAAGGTTTCACCGCCTGCGAAGCTTGGGACTACTTCTCCGACGCGACAAAAAAAACCTAATCATTCAATGCGGAATTGGGGCGCGTGCTGAAAGCCTGCGGCTTTCAGCTTGGGAGTTTGCGCAGAGCGCAAACTCCGGGAGAAGGCCGGGGGCGTTGCGGGGGAGGCACCGGGGACCGGGCTATCGCTTGCGTGGGAGACAGGAAGGGTGCGAGCCCTTGGGCTATTCTTGACCCACTATTCAAGATGTGATTATATATCTTTTAAGAATTTCTAACCGCAAAGTCGAAGAAGTCGAAGAAGGGGAGAATATGGTAACGCCTGAGCAGGAAATTATAGCTAAAATAGTTTTAGACGCTGCTTTTGAAGTTCATTCACGGTTAGGACCGGGCTTACTGGAGAGCGCCTACCAAATATGTTTACTGTATGAACTGAAAGAGCGAGGTATTTATGCAGAATGTGAAAAGCCATTACCTGTTGTGTATAAAGGAATACGTTTGGATTGCGGTTACCGAATCGATATGTTTGTTGAGAAAGATAAAATAATTATCGAAAATAAGTCGGTAAAAGAGATAAATGACATTCATATAGCCCAAATATTGAGTTACATGAGGCTTTCCGATGTTTCCCTTGGTTTTTTGTTCAATTTCAATGTACAGTCATTAAAAAATGGAATAAAACGGATAGTTTTGAATGATAAAAATACTTATTCAACTGCGGACCAGAGGGCCGATTCGGCTTAGCGGTTTTTCTTCTTCATTCTTATCTGTGGGTCAACTTTAACCCAAGGCTCCCCCGTAAATCGGTGAGCGGATTCTTTGAACGTTGTGTAACGTTGTGGTTCTTATTAAGGAACTCGAAGTTCGGCCTATCCAGAAAAGGCGGCTGTCACGCCTGCGCTACCGGAAAAGGGGCGGTTCAGGGCGAGGCGGTTTGCGCTATCTTCTCGCGTACCAGTTCACCTATAATCTGGGCGGGCAGTTTTTTGGACGATGTTGCCTGGTCCAGAATATAGTCGGCGGCGGTTTTGTCCAGCACGTTCAGCAGTTCCCGCTGGCGGGTAAAATAGCCGCCTTTTTTAGCGGGGTCTACGGTGGGCGGGTTTTTGGTAAAGAACTCATCCCAATAGTTGGCTTCTTCGTCAAACATTTCTTTCATGGATTCCTCTTTCCTGTAGTAGGGGCTCAAATATACTCCGGCAGGGCATCGCTAGAGGTGACAGTCACCGTTTTAGCCCCCGATGCATGGGGCTTGGATTGCGCCTTTTTGACTACACAAATACCGCAGGATGTGGTATAATGGGATATGAGGTTAGAGATCGTTTGCAAGGAAGCCGCCTTTAAGCATGGCGCCACAGAGGAAGATATACGCAATGCTTTTGCGACTGAACGAAATGGAAAAGAAAACAGGCATGACTGAAGAAGAAGCGGATTATTGGGATGAATATTACACTAAAAACCTGCCTAAAATTGATCCGGCCAAGAATCGCGTAGTAATTCAACCGCTTGCCGCGGTAGTTGAAGGTGTCGCGGCTCAGTATCTCAGGGCCGTTTCTGAATCCGCCCATAAAACCCCCGGCCAAATTATAGACGAGATGGTACGGGAAAAGATAACCGCCGCCGCCACGGTGTAAAACAGCGCTTGATAAAATTGGAAACACACAGGGCAACTTTCACCCGTTTTGAAAGGTCCTTGTTTGGCAGCCCTGTGAGCGAAGTGCGCTTGGGCGGAACCATCCGTTTTACGCGGTGGCGGCTATTTTTTCGCGGATGATGGCGCTGGCAATTTGCGCCTGGGTACGGTGAGTAGCCGCGGCCTGGGCACGGAGGTATTCGGCAACATCGGGGTCGAGAGTTCCAGGCAGAAAACCCATGCGGGTAAGAACACCGGGTTTCCCTGCCTTGGGCATGATATTGGTATTGATGAGCATTTCATCCATCGCTTCCGCTTCTTCTTCGGTTATAATGCTGGTCGCTTTCATTTTTTTCTCCTACCGGATAAAATAAGACAGATATTTT
>JAISQV010000323.1 GCA_031273985.1 Spirochaetaceae bacterium
GGCGGGCCGGGGGGGGCTGGAATTTTTGGCCGGAATGCCCGGCTCCGTGGGGGGTATGGTCTGGATGAACGCCCGGGCCCAGGAGCGCTCCGTCTCGGATGCCCTCATGGAAACGGAGATTCTCGACGAGGCCCTGAAGCGCCGGGTGCTTCCCGCCCGCCCGGAAGACTTTTCCTACAAAAAGAGCCCCTTTCAGAACCGCGAGGCCCTGATCCTCTCCGCCCGCTTCAGGGTCTTCCCCCGGGAGCCCGGCGAGGTACGGCGGGAGGCTGAGGAACTCCGCCGCTTCCGGGAGGAACGGGGCCATTTCCGGGCCCCTTCGGCGGGCTCGGTCTTCAAGAACGACCGTTCCCTCGGCAAGCCCACGGGCCGTATCATAGACGAGTTGGGCCTCCGGGGCCTCACCGTGGGAGGCGCCCAGGTATCCCCCTGGCACGGAAACTTCATCATCAACACGGGAAACGCCACGGCCCGGGACATACGCGAACTGGTCCTGACCCTCATAGCGGCGGTACACTCCCGCCTCGGCGTTACCCTGGAACCGGAGATACGCTTTGCCGGGGACTGGGGGGGCGATCCGGCGGAGTAACAGGATAGACGCATAGGAAATTTTGCCGCGAAGGATAAGTCTTTCTTTGTATGCCTTCTGCACTTTGTAGTTGACTTTTTCCTATTTTTAATATACCCTATAGGGGTATATGGTATACTGGAGGAGGAAGCACCGTGCGGCAATGTATCGATATCCCTAAAGCTACGGCGCGCTTGAAACGCATCGAAGGGCAAATTCGCGGTATTGCGGGAATGATTGAGAAGGATACCCCCTGCGATCAAATCCTTATTCAAATCGGGGCGGCAAAGGCCGCTCTCCATAAATTGGGGCAGACTATTTTGGAAGGACATTTACAGCACTGTGTTGTGGACGGCATCGAACACGGCGATGTGGATAAGGTTTTGAAAGATTTAACAAACGCCATAGAGCAATTTTCGCGGATTGTATAAGGAAACGATGGGAAATGTAACATCCTTGATAGAGAACCCAAAATTGCTCATCACCACAACCGTACTGTCGGGAATTGCCCTGCTGCTTGGTTTTTTTGATCCGCTGTCAGGTATCCTGCCTTTTGATATTGCCTGGACAGCAATAATACTCTCCGGCTTTCCGATTATATACGGCGCGGTTTCAGGCTTGATTTTCCGCTTTGACATCAAGGCGGATGTTCTGGTTTCCCTGGCCTTGATTGCCTCGGTAATCATCGGGGAGTATTTCGCTGCAGGAGAAGTTGCGTTTATTATGATGATCGGAAAACTGCTGGAAGATTTTACTGCCGCAAAAGCGCGGGCAGGCATTGGCAAGCTGGTCCGGCTTACTCCGCAAAGCGCCCGTGTCGTGCGTGATAACGGGGAATGTATAATTCCCTGCGAACAGGTTCGCCCTGAAGAAATCATCCGTATACTACCGGGCGAAACCATCGCCGTGGATGGCATCATAATAAGCGGATCAACATCAATCGATCAATCTGTCATGACCGGCGAAAGTTTACCTGTTGACAAGTCGGCGGGCGATGAGGTGTTTTCAGGTACGGTCAATCAATACGGCGCAATCGATATTAAGGCGGCAAAAGTCGGGGAAGACAGTTCCATCAAACGCATGATCCGCCTGGTGCGGGAAGCCGACGCCAATAAAGCCCCCATTGTGCGGATTACCGACCGATGGGCCGCATGGATTGTATTGATCGCCCTGTCGGCGGCGGCGCTTACCTGGTTTATTTCAGGGGAGGTAATACGCGCCGTAACGGTTCTTGTCGTATTCTGTCCCTGCGCGCTGGTACTGGCAACACCGACCGCGATTATGGCCGCCATCGGCAATGCGGCAAAATACGGTATCTTGATCCGCTCGGGAGACGCGCTGGAACGGGTAGCAAAATCGACGATTGTCACCTTTGATAAAACAGGAACGCTTACCTACGGCAAGCCCGAAGTAATCGCGGTTAAAAGTTTTTCCCCCGGGTTATCCGAAGATGATATTCTCACCCTTGCGGGTATGGCCGAAGCGCGATCTGAACATCCCCTGGGCAAAACCATCGTCCGGTACGCCAGGGCAAAAAACCTGCCGCTGAAAGACCCGGAGGAATTTTCCGCGATACCCGGCAGGGGCGTTGCCGTAAAAGCGGGGGGAAAACAAATTCATGCCGGCAATCATACATTCATAACGGAGAAAACCGGAGAATTGCCGCCTGATATGTCCGCATCCGGCGGCAGCTACGTCCATGAAGGGGCGACGGTTATTTATCTCGCCCTTGACGGTATTGCCGCGGGCATTATCGCGCTTTCAGACACGCTTCGCAATAACGCGCCGCTTGTTATTAAATCCCTTGCCGAAAAGCATATTAAGCCGGTGCTTTTAACCGGAGACAACCGGGAAGCAGCGCTTTATATCGCGCGGGAGCTTGGCATTGCCGATGTCAAGTATGAACTTCTGCCGGAGGACAAAGCGGCGGAGATTCAAAAATTACAGGCAGACACTTCGCAAAAGGTGTGCATGATAGGCGACGGTATCAACGATGCCCCGGCCCTAAAAACCGCCTATACCGGTATCGCCCTGGGCGGCGTCGGCAGTGATATTGCCGTTGACGCTTCAGACATTGTTTTGCTTTCCGATGATATTAAGCGAATTCCCTACCTGATTGCTTTGTCGCGAAAAACCCTGCGGAAAATTACCGTGAATGTCGCGCTTTCCATGGCGCTCAATTTTGCGGCGATTATACTGGCCGTTCTGGGGCTGCTGGGACCGGTTGCCGGGGCGCTGGTTCACAATGCCGGTTCGGTCCTGGTAGTTATCAATTCCGCGTTTCTCCTGGCGGAGAAGGACAGATACGGTAAAAGGGGAACCCTCTTTACAGCGCCGTAAGGGTGCGGTTGAGCCTCTTGAGGGGGTCCTCCCAGGGAACGAATTTGATAAATAGTTCGTACTTGCTGTCCGTAAGGATGCGTATGGTCTTGCCCACGCAGTCCTCCACCGGCTCCGCCCCGTCGGGGAAGTAGCGGCGCTTTTTGGGGATGAGGGTACAGCCCTGCTCCCCGACTTTGAGAAGGGCTATGTTCCTGGGCACCGGGGCAAGGAAGATCAGGAAATCCGAATTGCCCCCGCCCAGGGTGTAGGTATTTCCCGGTTTCAGGGCGTGGATATTTCTTTTGCCAATGCGGGTGCTCTGATCCTGTACGAAAAGAGACACCATGGGGCTGCTCTGTCCCGCCCGGCCCAGGCGGCCGGCGGTGGAGGATCGTCCCGCCACATAAAATATGATACGGCTCGGTATGCCGAGAAATCTGCGGAACACGATGTAGGCCGCCAGCCCCAAAGCGCCCAGGGCCGCCAGCCCCAGGAGGACGAGGAAAATGGGCAGGATAGGGCCGTCCCTGCGCGGCCCCCGGGAAGCCGCTCGTGCGGGGGATGCAGCTCTCACGGGAGCCGCGGGCTCCGGCAAAGCCGGGGGCTTTGGCGCCGGAAGCGGCGTCGCCGCCGGTTCCGCCACGGGGGCCGTCTCCGCCACAGGCGGCGCTTCTGCCACGGAGGGCTCTTCCGCCGCCGGCACTGCGGGCGGCGCTTCCGCTGCGGGCAAGCCCGCCTGAGGCGGCCGGGCAGGGGTTCGCCGCCTCAGGGGTTCCCCCCGAATCGGGACGAGGGGGCTTGACGCCGGCCTCTCCGCAAGCGGCGTTTCCGCGACAGGCGGGGCTTCCGTAACAGGGGCTGGCTCCACGAAGGGCGGCGCAGCAGGCTCCGCCGGGGCCGGGGGCTCTACCGCCTGAGACAGCGTTGGCACTGCGGGCGGCGCTTCCACAGGCGGCGGGGCAGGGGGCTCTAGCATCGGCAGCGTTTCCACGAGAGGCGGTGTTTCCCTCACGGAGGGCTCTTCCGCCGCCGGCATAGCGGGCTCCGGCAAAGCCGGGGGCTTTGGCGCCGGGAGCGGCGTCGCCGCCGGTTCCGCCACGGGGGCCGTCTCCGCCACAGGCGGCGCTTCTGCCACGGGGGGCGCTTCCGCCGCCGGCACAGCGGGCGGCGCTTCCGCTGCGGGCAAGCCCGCCTGAGGCGGCCGGGCAGGGGTTCGCCGCCTCAGGGGTTCCCCCCGAATCGGGACGAGGG
>JAISQV010000067.1 GCA_031273985.1 Spirochaetaceae bacterium
AAAATAGCAAATTCCGAAAGATTGAGCATTGTCAGGAATGCCCTGACGCTGACCCTGCCGGTGGTTATCGCCGGGGCCGCAGCGGTGCTGATCAATAATTTCCCGATCCGGGCTTACCAGAATTTCATGGAGCGTATTTTCGGTGCGGGCTGGCGCGGGTTCGGCGGCTATATCTGGAACGGCACCCTGGCTATTCTTTCTCCGGTCATGACCTTTTCCATAGGTTACACCATCGCGGAGCGTTACAATCTGAAGAACCCGCTTAACGCGGTGCATCCGGTCATCGCCGGGCTTCTGTCCTTCTGCTCCCTTCTGGCGATACTGGAGCCTTCCGCCACGGATTTCGCCATACCCTACAACTGGATGGGGGTGAACGGGCTGTTCCCCGCGATTATCACCGGGTTTGTTTCCACCGGGTTGTTTCTCGCGTTCTACCGGATAAAGAAGCTTCACATTCAGTTTTTTTCCGAGGATGCCGGTACAACGATGTCCCATGTGCTTGCCGCTCTGATGCCGGCGATCCTTACGCTGGGAATATTTTCCCTGGCCAAGGGATTTATGGCGTCCCTCGGGGTGAAGGATATTCACGCGCTCATCTATCATTATATTTCCCTGCCTTTCAAGGGGCTGGGCAACAATCTGGGGACGGCGCTCCTGTACACCTTCACGCGGCAGATTCTCTGGTTTTTCGGCGTGCACGGGGCCAATGCCCTGGAGCCTGTCATGACCGAGATATATATTCCCGCCGCCGAAGCGAACCGGCTGGCCATGGCCGGGGGCGGGGACCCGCCCTTTATCCTTACCAAAACTTTTTTTGATACCTATATGTCCATGGGGGGCGCGGGGAATACCCTGTCCCTGCTGGCGGCGCTTCTGGTAACCCGCAAGAAAAGCGGCGTAAAAAGGATAGCGGAGATTTCGCTTCTGCCCGCGGTTTTTAACATCAACGAAATTCTTCTTTTCGGCGTCCCCATTGTCCTGAACCCCATATACCTTGTTCCCTTCACCGCGGTGCCCCTGGCGCTGACGGTAATTTCCTACGGGGCGGCGGCGGCGGGGCTGCTCCCGGTGTCCCCGGCGGAGGTTGCCTGGACCACCCCGGCCATCATCAGCGGCTACGCGGCGGCTGGGTCGGCGGCGGGCAGCGTGATGCAGCTCGTGAATATTTTTGCGGGCTTCCTCATATACCTGCCCTTTGTCCGCATGGCCGAGAGGGTCCGGCGCTACCGCTTTGACGTAGGTTACGGCGAGCTGCTGCGGGCGGGGGCCAGCGATGCCTACGCGGCCCTGGCCGGGCAGCCCGGCGAAACGGGGGCCATTTCACGGGTCCTGGCCAACGATCTTTTTGCGTCCATCAAAATGAACGAACACCTGGTGCTGAAAAATACGCCCGGCATTACCTTCATGCTGGATCTGAATATGCGCTTTGTGCTGGGGAGTGAAAAAACAGCGGCCTTTCTGGGCTTCAGCGACATCCGGGACATGACGGGCGTTTCCTTCTCCGCCCTTTTTGAGGGGATCATGCCCGAAAGCTGGATAAGCGGCGCAAGGGATCGCTGTCTGCGGGTCATCGAGACAAACCGGAGCGAGCGTTACGAGGAGAAGGTGGAACTTCTGTCCATCGGGAGCCGCTCCAGCGAAACAGCCTCCGACGGGACGGCGGTGTTTCAAATCAGGATAACCCCGGCGCAGGAAAACGGCGGCGTCTGCCGGGGGGTTGTGGTGGTCATGAACGATGTTTCGGAATTGTACAGCGCCCGGGAAGAGGCGGAGCGGGCCAGCAGGGCGAAGGGCTCCTTCCTGGCAAACATGAGTCATGAGATGCGGACCCCCATGAACGCCATTATCGGGATGACGAATATTGCAAAGACCTCCGGCGATATTGAGCGAAAGGATTACTGTCTCAAAAAAATCGAAGAGGCTTCTTCCCATCTTTTGGCGGTTATCAACGACATTCTTGATATGTCAAAGATCGAGGCGAACAAGCTGGAATTTTCCCCGGTGGAATTTAATTTTGAAAAGATGATCCAAAAAGCTGCGGGGGTCATTAACTTCCGCATGGAAGAAAGGAAACAGTGTTTTACCGTCAATATGGACGGGCATATTCCCCCCGTGCTTTTTGGGGATGAACAGCGCCTGTCCCAGGTTGTTACCAATCTTCTTTCCAACGCGGTAAAATTTACCCCGGAAAACGGCTCCATCGATCTGAACGCCCGCCTGCTTAAAGAGGAGGGCCGGCTCTGCACCATTCAGGTGGAAGTAATCGATACCGGGATAGGGATCAGCGAAGAACAGCTCCCCCGGCTCTTTAATTCCTTCGAGCAGGCCGACAGCGGTACTTCCCGCAGGTTTGGGGGCACCGGCCTCGGCCTGGCCATTTCCAGGAGCATTGTGGAGATGATGGGCGGAAATATCTGGGTTGAGTCGGCGCCGGGAAAGGGTTCCGTCTTTGCCTTTACCGTTCAGGTGAGCCGGGCGGACGAAGGGCGGCAGCCGGATCCGCCGGAGGCCGGGCAGGAGGCCGGCGGGGAAAGCCTGGCTATCCTTTCCGGCGCCTACAGGGGCCGCCGCATATTGCTGGCCGAGGATGTGGAGATCAACCGGGAGATCATGACCACGCTGCTTGAACCGACGGGCCTGGAGATAGACTGTGCTGAGAACGGCGCCGAGGCGCTGCGGGCCTTCACCGAGAGGCCCGGCGCCTACGACCTTATTTTGATGGACGTGCAGATGCCGGAAATGGACGGCTACGAAGCTACCCGGCGTATCCGCGCGTGGGAAAGGGAGCGCGCTTCCGGGCCGCCGCAAGAAATACCCATCATCGCCATGACAGCAAATGTGTTCCGGGAGGATGTGGAAAAATGCCTGGAGGCCGGCATGAACGGCCATGTGGGAAAGCCCCTGAATTTCGACGAGGTGCTGGGGACCATACAAAAGTATCTCCCTAAGCCTGCGGAGTAGCCTAAACTTGACCCGCAAATACGAATAAAGATTTATAACCACGAACGCGAAGTAACTATGATTTGATTTGTGGGTCAAATTTAGGGAGTAACCGGGGCGGGTAATCGCGGGAGAAGGCCGGCGGACCCGGCCCCTCAATCAGGGAAACCCCCGTGATGCCTCACGTTGACACTCCGCCCGGATTGGTAGATAATGCTTGCGGCGTAACATGGGTCCAATTTTTATACAATGGACAATCGGCGCATCGGTTGTCGGTAACACAATTCTTTTCCTGCTCATCCTGAAGAATTGGGGGCAGCCGCGCATGAAGATGATGGTGTGGATGGCGGCGCTCATTACCATGAACAGTATTGGCTATCTGCTTGAGGTCCGGGCGGGCTATGTAGGAAACCTGCGCGAGGCCCTGCGCTCTTTCCGGTTTCAGCGCATCGCGGGGCCCTTTCTGGGGGTAACGGCGTTTTTTCTTGCCCTGGACTACGCGGAGATTAGTGTCAAAAGTTTTCTTGTCCGGGCGGCGCTGCTGATCGTTCCCGTTACGGCGGCGCTTCCCATGATTCTGAGCGAGCGTATTCCCGCCTTCTATGCGCGGAATTTTGCGCTGGCCCCGCTGCCCGGCGGTTCCACGGCGCTTTCCTTTAACGGGGGGCCGCTCTACTATGTGAGCGCCGTTTATAACTTTTTGTTTTTCCTTGCCTACACGGTTTTGATCGTTTATCATTTTGCCCGGACCGGACGGAGTGCGCTGCACAAGGTATCTTTTGCTGTTTTTTCCCTCCTGCCTCTTGTTTCGCGGGCCCTCTGGTGGGCGGGGATTTTCCGTTACTTCGATCCCCTGGTTACAAGTTCTTCTTTCGCCCTGGCCGCCGTCTATATCTATATCATGCGTTACCGGGAGCTGGAGTGGCGCAGCCTGGGCTGGGAGGCCATTGCGGACAGGCTCGGCGACGCGGTCATGGTGGTGAATGATCGGCGGAAAATTATCATGGTCAATGCCGCCTTTGAGAAATTTTTCCCCGGCCTGGGTTACCGGGACAGGCCCGCGGACCTCCGGGATTTTACGCGCTTCATCGGGAAGCGGCTCCGCGAGGCTTACCCGGAAACGCTTGTCGGGGACCTGCTCAAGCCGGAGGAATCCGACTGGACGGAAGGGGAGTTCAGCCTGGGGCCGGAAAGTATTTTCGCCGTCAAGCGGCGGACGATAAGTGAAGACGGCCGCAGCCTGGGGCATATTCTGGTGCTCAACAATGTAAGCGCCTACCGGAACATGATAGACCGGATCGTGGAGTTAAAGCAGAAGGCCGAAGCCGCGTCCCGCTCCAAGAGCGAATTCCTTTCCGCCATGAGTCACGAGATACGCACGCCTCTTAACGCGATTATAGGTTTTTCGGAAATACTGCTCTGGCAGAATCTGGAAACCGAAGTGCTGGGCGCCCTGGAAAAGATTCATGACTCCGGCTCCCTCCTGCTCGGCATTGTGAGCGATATTCTGGATATTTCAAAGATTGAGAGCGGGAGCCCCGAACTGAATCCCACGGCCTACAACTTTCCCCGTATGCTCAGCGATACCATCAATCTTAACCTGATACGCATAGGCACGAGGCCCCTGGTTTTTTCCCTGGAGGTCGATGAGACGATCCCCCAGGGGCTTTTGGGGGACGAGCTGCGGGTGAAGCAGATCCTGAATAATGTACTGTCCAATGCCATTAAGTACACCGAGCGGGGAAGCGTGGTGCTGGATGTCCGGTGGGAGGCGGAGGCTGCGGATGTGGCGGCCCTGACCTTCCGGGTCATCAGGGCGGAGGATATGGGGAAGCTTTTCAACCGCTACAGTCAGTTCAACCTTGAGCGTAACCGCCGCATCGAGGGTACGGGGCTGGGGCTTTCCATAGCGGGGGACATTGCGGCGCTGATGGGCGGGACCATTACGGCGGAGAGCGAGTACGGGAAGGGCAGTGTTTTTACCGTGCGGATCCGTCAGGAGATCGTGGACCGGACCCCCCTGGGGGCGGAGGCCGCGGTCAAACTGAAAAGTTTCCGTTACACGGGCGCCGGGAAGGGCCGGCGGGATTTTGCCTCCGGTGATTTCGGGGAGGGGCCGCTCCGCTACCGGGATGTGCGGATTCTGGTAACCGACGACATGGCCTCCAATATTCAGGTGGCCAGGGGCCTCATGTCGCCCTGGGGCGTCACCGTGGACGGCGCCCTGAGCGGCGGCGAAGCCCTGGAGTTGATACGCGCCGGGAATCCGCGCTACGACCTTATCTTCATGGATCACATGATGCCCGAAATGGACGGTATTCAGTGCACCCAGGGCATCCGTTCCCTGGAGGGGGAGTATGCCCGGAGCATACCCATCGTGGCCCTGACCGCCAACGCCCTGGCGGGAAACCGGGAATTGTTTCTGTCCAGGGGTATGAACGATTCTCTGGCAAAGCCCATAAACATGGAAAAACTGTTCGGCGTTCTGCGTAAGTGGCTCCCCCCGGAAAAGCGGGTTTCGCCGCCTCCCGCCGGGGCAGGGGGAGGGCCGTCATGATCCTGCCGGTGTTGCTGCGCGTCCTTGCGGGGGCCTCCGTTTTTGCCTCGCTGCTGATTCTTTTCCGGGCGGTAAACGCGTGGGGCGAGGCGCGGATGAAGAATTTCACCCTCTACACGGCGCTTTGCGCCTTTTGCGCCGTAGCCTGGTACTTGCAGATCGGGGCGCGCTCCCTGGAAGGCGCCCTGGCGGGGCTCCGGCTCCGTTTCATTGCGGCGCCCTTCCTCCCTCTGGCGGCGCAGCTCTGCGGGCTTGAGTACAACGACCGGCCTCAGCGCTACCGGCTGCCCCTGGGTATTCTTACTATCGCGCTGTCCTTCCTGATTCTGGCGGCGCTGTTCGCCGATCCCGAATCCGCCTTCTTTGTCAGGAACGCTGTCTTCTCACAGGCGGGGCCGGGAACCCTGTTCACCTACCGGCCGGGGCCGGTGTACCGTTTCTTTTTGATCTACAGTCTCTGTCTGGAAGTGCTCTTGATTTTCAACCTTGGCGCGTACCTCTGGGGGAGGCGCCTGGGAGCGGCTCCCTTTGCCGCATTCTTCGTCATTTTCAGTCTTTCCTTTTTTGCGGACCTGATCTTTCTTCTGGGTATTTTTCCGGCCTGTGATTTTTCCATAGCCGCCCGGGCTTTATCGCTGGTCCTGATGTACCGCTACATTCTGCATTACCGGGAACTGGAATGGTACAGGCTTGACTGGGATGATGTGGCGGGGAATCTCAGCAGCGCCGTGATGGTGCTTAACGACAGGAAAAACATCGTCAAGGTGAACTCCGCCTTTCTTTCGTTCTTCCCCGCCTTTTCCTGGCGGGAAAATGAAACTTCCCTGCTGGACTTTACGGCATTGCTGCGGCGGCGCAGCGTGGAAGCTTCCCCCGAATCCCTCCTGGACGATCTGGCCGCCGACGGAACGGAGCCCTCCGTGAGCCGGGACCTTCTGGCCGAAACCGAAGATGCCCGTCTCGGTGAGATTATCCTCGAACCCGGACGGCAGAGTTTTACCCTGAATTCCCGAATCATCTGGGAGCGGCCCCGGAACAGGCCGCCCGGCCTCCGCCGCCGGGAGCGGATGCTGGGGCAGGTGATTATTCTCAACGATGTCAGCTCCTACCGCCGCATGATCGAAGAGATAAATGCCCTGAGGATCCGGGCGGAACAGGCCTCCAGGGCCAAGGCGGAATTTCTTGCGGTGATGAGCCATGAGCTCAGAACGCCCCTCAATGCGATCATCGGTTACGCGGAAGTGCTGCTGCATAAAACGCTTCCCGCCGCCGGGGAGGCGGACAGGGGCGCGCCGGCAGCCTACGGGGAGATGCGGGTCAACCTTGAGCAGATCCGGGATGCGGGACGGGCGCTGCTCAACATCATCAACAATATTCTTGATATTTCCAAAATAGAGGACGGAAACCTTGAGCCCCTCTCCGTCCCCTACCGGACAGGCCGGCTTTTGGTGGAGGTGCTTAGGCAGAACCTTCCGGGCCTGAGAAACAAGCAGGTGCGGTTTCAACTGGAAATTCCTCCGGACCTTCCCGCAGAACTCATGGGCGATGAGCTGCGCATAGCGCAGATCTTGAACAACCTGCTCTCCAACGCCATAAAATTCACCGAGCGGGGAATCGTGTCGCTGCGCCTGGAGTGGGAGCGGGAGGGGGAGCACAGGGCTTTTCTCGTCTTTGAGCTGTCCGACACCGGGCCGGGGATAGAAAGCGAATTTCTCCCGGACCTCTTTACCCGGCAGAGCAGGCTCAACTCCGCCGTCAGCGGGAGCCGTAGCGGCACCGGCCTGGGCCTCGTGATAAGCAGAAACCTGGCGGAGCTTATGGGCGGGACGGTTACGGTCAAGAGCGAGACAGGAAAGGGCAGCGTGTTTACGGCGATGATACGCCAGGTTATTCCGTCGTATGATCCCATCGGGGAGGAGGCGGTGGAGGGCCTCAAAAACATAGGCCCCGGTACGGAATTAGGCCCCGCCTCCTCCAGCCTGCGGATGACCGGCAGGATTCTTGTCGTGGATGATATGCAGACGAATATTGACGTAACCCAGGCCCTCCTCCGGGCGCAGGGAATAGAGTCGGACTCGGCTTCTTCCGGCGGGGAAGCGGTAGAGATACTGCGCCTCGGGGAAAAACACTATGACTTGATACTCATGGATCACCTCATGCCAGGCATGGACGGCTTTGAGGCGGCCCGGAGCATACGCGGGCTCGACAGGAATTACGCCCGGGCTGTGCCCATCGTCATGCTGACCGCCCTCAGTCCGGACGATGAGGCGGGTATCTCCCCCGGCGAAACGGTCAACGGGTTTCTCTTCAAGCCCCTGGAGCCCCAGAAACTCCGGGAGTGCCTGGAAGCCTGGATGCCCCGGGACTATGCCCCGCCGCAGGAGGCCCTCCCCGAAAAAGAGGCTCCCTGGGAACTCTTTTCACTCACCGGCGTGGATGTCGTGAAGGGGATAGCCTCGGCGGGGGGCGCCGTTGACGGCTACCTGCGGCTCCTGGAGCTTTTCGAGGGTGACGCCCCAAGGCGGCTTTCCGGCCTGGCTGCGGCGCTGAGGGCGGGGGATATGCCCGGCTGCGCCCGCCAGCTCCGCCCCCTCAGAAGCGCCCTCAGGGGGATAGGCGCCGGGGAAGCCGCCGGGGCGGGGGAGCGCCTCCTGGAAGCGGCCCAGGGGGGAGACAGGGCGGCCCTGGAAGAGGGGGCGCCGGATTTTATACTGCGCGCCGGTTCCCTGATAAAAGAAATTGCCGCGCTGCTGGAGGGTCAAAAAGACCGGCGGGGGGGCGCATGAGGATCCTTGGGCCCGCGCCCTTCAGGGCGCCCGGAAGGGCATTTCTCCTGGCGGCGGGCCTGGTGTTTGCCTGCTCCCTGGGGGCGGAGGAATTTGTATGGAAACACGCCGCCGGGGACCGCTACCGGATCATTTCCACCGTCCATGAGGATATCTATATTGACGGGGAATTTTCCCATCACGCGGAGATACTGAACCGTATCGCCTCTACCGTGGAATCCCTGGACGGGGACCGGGCCCGGCACCGCGCCGTGTTTTTAACCGCCGAGGAAGCGGTCTTTGATTCAGCCCCCGCCGGCGGCGCCCCCTTCACCTGGTCCAGGGAGTACGCTTCCGTTTTCGAGCGGGACCGCCGGGGGCGGCTCACCATAGGGGATGAATACTTCATGCCCGTGGTGAGGGATGTGCCGGTTTTCCCCGAGGGGGACCTCCAGCCCGGCGACACCTGGACCGCCCCCGGCCACGAGGCGCATGATTTTCGGGACTCCTTCCATATTGCCGCCCCCTACAAGATTCCCTTCACCGCGCACTACCGCTATCTGGAGATGAGGGAATGGAGGGGCCGCCCCTACCCCGTCATTGCCGTCTCCTACGAGATTGACCATGAGGCCGGCATCCAGCCGGGCCGCCTCCTCCCCCGGCGCATACGGGGCAGGTCTGAGGAACTCATTTTCTGGGATTGGGATCTGGGCCAGGCGGCCTACTACACGGAAACCTTCAGCATGGATATAGAACTCTCCGACGGCACGGTCTTTACCTTTTCGGGGACCGCCGAGGCGGAACTCGCGGAATCCCCGGACATGGACCGCGAAGGGATGGCGGCGGAAATAGCCGGGGAGCTTTCCGGCCTGGGCGCGGAGGTGGCGGTTTCCGGGGACGGCGTAACCATAACGCTTGAGGACATTCAGTTTGCCTCCGAATCGGCGGAACTGCTCCCCCCGGAACGGGAAAAACTTGACCGCATCGCCGCCGTACTCCGCCGCCGCCCGGAGCGGGA
>JAISQV010000186.1 GCA_031273985.1 Spirochaetaceae bacterium
CCCGTGCGGGGGCACCCCGCAACGCCCCGTGATTCCTCGCTGGAGTTTGCGGAACCGCCATAGGCGGTGAAGCAAACTCCCAAGCTGAAGCCGCAAGCGGCTTCAGCAGCAACGCCCCCCGGCCCTCCGTAATGCGCAAGCGCGTAGGAAGAGAGAAGAATTTAACCACTAAGGCGCACGAAGGAGAAGAAGGGAAGAAAGAAGAAGAAAAGGATATTCTCTTCTTCCTTCGTGTTCCCCTCTGCGCGCATCAGTCCGTGAATTCAGTCCTGGCGGCGTCCAGCACCCGGATGATCTCCGGGCCCGTTCTGGCGGGGAAGCTCCGGCGGTAGAGGTAGAGGAGGCCCGCGGCGGCGAAGAGGCCCAGGGCGCCCAGCGCCGCCCGGGCGCTTTCCGGGAGGCCCAGGAGGCCCGATACCAGGTAGGCGGCGGCGAAGCCCAGGAAGGGCGGGAGCAGGGCTCCCAGGGTTTCGATGAGGATCGACGCGCCGGGAATATCGGTTTCCACCAACTGGCCCGCCCGAAGTTCCCTTCCCGTGGCGTTGCGGGCGATAATGAGGCCCCTGGTATTTTTACACTCCTGATTCATGCAGCCGAAGCAGGCTATACCCCGCTCCTGCCTCACGGTTACCGTCTCTTCGCCTATCGTTTCGATGCAGCCCCGTTCTATCATGGCGTTTCCTCCGCGTCTTCCCCGGACGCCCCGTCCTGCTGTTCCTTTTTGGCCGGCGGTTCCGGCATATCCGGGGCGGGGTAACGCAGGGGCCTTATGGACAGGGCCTTTCCCGATGGGTCCAGGTCCAGCAGCACCCCCTGCAGTTCCGGGCGGAGCCACGCGTCCCTGGTCCAGTCGGGAATCCCCGTCAGGTACTCCCTGATCCGGCTTTCCGTTTCGGCGCCGCCCACGGATTCGGCGCTTCCCGTTCTGCCCGCGTCGGTAATTACCGCCGTGCCGCCGGGGAGCACCGCCGCGTCCGCCGTCGCCACGCGGGTGTGGGAGCCTATGACGGCGGAGCATTTGCCGTCCGCCCCGGCAAAGAGGCTGTGTTTTTCCGCCGTGGCCCCGGCGTGGAAGTCCACCACCACGTAGGGCGTCTCCCGCCGGAGCCGCTCCAGAAGCGCGGGAAGCCGGGCATAGGGGTTTTCCCCGTGGAGCCGCCCGAAGCCCCGCTGGCCCAGAAGCACCGCCACGGCGATCTTTTCGTTTCCCGCCCGGTAGATCCGGGCCCCAGCGCCGGGCGCGGCGGGGTTAAGGTTCTCCGGCCTCAGCACGTAGGGGAGTTTTTCCAGGTTCTCTACCAGGTCCTTCTTGTAGAAGCAGCAATCCCCCAGGGTAAGTACGTCGGCGCCGAGTTTGTGCAGGTAGGCCGCGTGGTTCCGCCCGAGGCCGTTTCCGCCGGTGGCCCCGTTGGCGCAGGCAATGACAAAGGAGGCGCCCAGGTCCCGCCTTACCGCGCCCAGGAGCTGCTTTACCGCGTAAATTCCCGCCTTGCCTATGATCTCCGCCACATAGAGGATCTTCACCAAAACGCCTCCGTACCAGTGCGTAGTCCGCATTATACCTGTGTATATGCCGTAGTAACAGGGTGGTCTACTTTTCCTCTACTTTTCCTCTACTTTTCCTCAGTTCCATAGCGGAAAAGTAATTAATATTCTCCCCGTCTTACTCACATCTTAATTGATGACGGCATACCAGCCTCAGGTCCTGAAGGATCTCCGGTCATCCAGTCCCGAAAGAACGCCCCCGAAGTCTCCGGCGGCCCGGTAGTCCCGAAGCTCCAGGCAGGTATCGACCAGATTATACAGGGCATCGTAGTACATGGGAAGGATGCTCACCGCCGCCTCAAAACAGAAGCGGGCCTCCTCGTAGGCGCCGTCGGTGAAGTAGAGAACCCCCAGATTGTTCCAGATCCGGGGGTCGCCGTTGTCCCGGAGCAGGGCGGCGTGGTAGCAGTTTTCGGCGCGGCTAAAGTGGCCCAGCTCGTAGTAGATCAGTCCCATGGAAACCCAGGGGTCCGCCAGGCTGTCCCGAAGGGCTGCCGCCTGGTGAAAGCTGTCCAGGGCCGCCTCGTAGTCGCCGGTTCGCTGCAGCGCTATCCCTAGATTGGTCCAGAGCAGGGGATTGTCCGGTTCCAGGGTCAGGGCCCTGCGAAAAAGCGGGATAGCCTCGTTGGGGAGATTGGCCTCGGTCAGGGCAATTCCGGAAACATTCAATGCCGCAGCGTTATCCATATTCATCCGGAGCCCCTGGCCCCGCTCCCCTCTGTAAAAATAAAGCAACTTATGCTAGTATAGCGTGTAGTTGTGAAAGAAATCTCGGAATATTCAAGGGCGACAAGCGATTACGAACTCTTCTCATTCTTCTATGACCGGGTGTTAAACCGGGAAATAGTCTCCTTTTCGGCGCTACGGGAATGTGCGGGGCCCCTCATGCGGGACCCGCGTATCCATCCGGTGCTGCTCAAGGTATTTGAACTCATCAAAACCCTCAACTGGGGTTACTTTTCCCAAATGTCCCGGGAAACCCACAGACAGCTCTGGGAAAAGCTCGTCATCGCCGATAAGGACCTTGTCGAGGCGGGGGACCTGAAACGAACCCTCTCCATTCCCGACCTCTATGTGGCCATGCTGGACATACACGGCTACACCAAATTCTGCCAGGATTCACGGAAGAACCTCTCCATGTTACATACCCTGGACCGGGCGATCAACCACGATGTCAGGGACATCTCCGCCCGCTGCGGGGCGGTGAGCCAGCGGGAACGGGGGGATGAGATTGTGGTAGTTGCCGCCTCAGCCTCCGACGCCCTGACGGTAACCCTGGCGATTATCGACTATTTTGGCAAGACCTCGGTGCTCCGGGACCCGGCGGTACCCGTCCGGCGTTCCGGCGACGCGGCCATACTCCCGGCCTTCAAAATTTCCGCGGGCATCACCGGGGGGAACACCTCAAGCCCCCTGATCATCACGGAGCAGGGGAATCTGGCGGGCTTTCTCCTCAATTCGGGGGCGCGCCTTCAGGTGAGGGCCGATGAGCTGTCCCCCACGGATTCACGGGTAATGGTTACCAAACAGGTCCAGATGCACTTTAGCAAGGAGAATTCCGGCGATGACAAGTGCGCTCTTTTTACCAATGACACGATCTATTTCCTCGATACGGGGACCCTGGAATTCAAGGGGGTGCTGCTCCCCACCTGCGAGGCGATTTTCAGGACGGAGGATCGCTACAAGGAACAGTTCAGCGCCGAAATGACGGCCCTCTTTACCTCGATCAACGGGAATCTCTGGGAGCAGAAGATCTTTACCGACCTGATGCAGCTTCTGATCAAGGCCGCCGGCGCCATGCCGCTCTTCACCTGCGCCCTGGACCCGCCGGTGCGGGGGCTAAACACCGCCACCAGCGCCACCGTCCGCCAGCTCTGTGAGGGCGCCGTCAAGGCCTGGGTGCAGGACGAGGATTATGCCGGGGCCCTGGACCTGCTCCGCGGCCTCATCGCCGTCATGGAGCGTATCCCCCGGTTCGACCGGCTCGTGCTGGACTACGCCCGGGGTATATGCGCCCGTTACGATCTGCTTCTGGAAGACTATATCGCGGCCCTGGACCAGGAGATTGACAAGAATGCCGCCGCGCTTATCCCGCCGGATCAGTTCAGAACCTATAATGTGGCGCGGAACGCCGTCAGAATCTACGAAAATTTCAGGCTTCAGAGCCGGAGGAGTCCGGCGCTTACCAAGAAGAAGGCCCTCTGGTATAAACTGATCAAGGCGAATCAGGATAAAATGACCATGACCCTCTATTCGGGAAAGAAGTGAGGCTCCCCGTGCTGGAAACCATGCGGAATATAGGCATCATGGCCCACATCGATGCCGGAAAAACGACAACCACCGAGCGTATCCTCTATTATACCGGGAAAAGCCACCGGATTGGGGAGGTGG
>JAISQV010000219.1 GCA_031273985.1 Spirochaetaceae bacterium
AGGAAGAAGAAGATGAAGCATAGAAGAGGGTTTAACCCCCTTGAACGAAATTCCGCCCATCGCAAAGCCCTGCACCGCAGCATGGTAACGAGTCTTTTCCGGCATGAGCGGATCAGGACTACCAAGGCGAAGGCCCTGGAGATTAGGCGAAGCGCGGAAAAGCTGATCACCCGGGCGAAGGTTGATTCGGTGCATAACCGGCGTATCGTTTCGGGCCGGCTCTATGATGAGGGTATGGTGGCGAAGCTGTTTACCGATATTGCCCCGCGTATGAAGGAGCGGCCCGGCGGCTACACCAGGATTCTCAAGCTCGGTGAACGCTACGGCGATGCAGCCGAGGTGGTTATTCTTGAATTGGTGGACTATAAGCTGGAAACCGGGAAGGGCGAAGGCAAAAAGGATAAAAAGGGAATAGGGGCGGATACGGGGAAGCCGTAACCGTACAACAGGAGGAAACTGGAGTGTCTAAAGCGCATAGGGGCAAGGGAATACGGGATCAGGTTTCCCGCGGGCGGGATGAATGCCCCGTTTGCAAGCGGACGGGCGTCAAGCTGCTTTACGAGCAGGATGCCGGGGAAGGCAAGCCCAAGATCAAGGTCTGTAAAATTTGCCGGGCGGCCATTAAGCACGGCAAGAAGGCGGTTCCCGCCGTCTGAAAAGCGGGGCCCGTGAAAGGAGCCGCCGCAAAAGAGCGGGCCGCCCTTACAGTTCCGTCTCAACCCACAGAAGACCCCGCCCGGAGCGGGGTCTTCTGTGTTTACGGGGGGCTTGGCCCCCGGATAGAATTGAGTGCTCCGGTATAGTAGTACCTTGTTTAGCCTAAATGATTGGATAAGAATTTTAACCGCCAAGTCGCAGAAGCCGGAAAATGGCAACCACTTTTCCGCTGGGTTTAGGGAAAAGTAAAGGCGCTCAAAGGTCCGCCGTAACGATGCTGTAGACCGCGGGGATGGCCCGGATGCTTTTCATGACCCCCTGGAGGTCGCCCTCCTGGTTGAGCCGCATGGTGAAGAAGCCTGTCATGTGGTTGGAGGAGGTTTCTTCCAACCGGCCTTCCAGGAGCCGTCCCTGGTATTTGCGCATGGCCCCCTCTATTTCGGAGAATAGGTCCGCTTGCAGCCGGGCTTCCACTTTGAAGTGCCTTACCAGGCGGGACACCGAGGCTTCCCACTCCGTCTCGATGCGGCGCTCCGAAAAGTCGGGGATGTGGGCAAGGTTGCGGCAGTTTTTCCGGTGTATGATGATACCCCGCCCCCGGGAAACGTAGCCCACGATGGGATCCCCCGGTACGGGCTTGCAGCATTGGGCAAAGTGGAAGAGCATATTCTTTTCCGCGGGCCCCTGGGCCGGTTGGACGCGCACCTGGAGGAGGCCCGCTTCCGCCGTCCCCGGCGGGCTTACCCGCTGTACCGGCTCCGGCGGGGCGCTTTCCGCGGGTTTTTCCTGGGGCGGGCTTTCCGGGGGGCGCGTTTCCTTTTTTTTGGCCGCCGCGCTTTTTTCGGCTGCCTGGGAGCTGTCGTTCTGCTGGAGCCAGGCGCGGATTTTACTGCGGGCCTTGGAGGTCTTGACGGACCTGAGCCAGTTGAGGTGGGGCCGGGCATTGGTGGCGGTTAGTATTTCTACCACCTGGGTGTTTTTTAATTCCGCGCCGAGGGGGATGATGGAGCCGTTGGCCTTGGCGGCGCTGCAATGATCCCCGATGGCGGAGTGTATCGCATAGGCAAAGTCTATGGCCGTGGCGCCCCTGGGCAGCTCTATTATCTTGCCCTGGGGGGTGAAGACAAAGATCGAATCCTTGAGGAGTTCCCGTTTTATGTCGTTGAGGAAAGCTTCGGAGTTTTCCGTTTCGCCCTGAAAGAGTTTCCAGGTGCGGAGGCGGTTCACGAGGCCCACATCGCCGGGGGGCGCGCCCGCGCCTTTTTTGTAGAGCCAGTGGCTGGCGACGCCGTGCTCAGCCACCTGGTGCATTTCCCGGGTGCGGATCTGTATCTCCATGGGCTGCCCCCCGCCGGGGCCCAGGGGGGACCAGGGGAAGGGTTCCCCGATAACGATGCTGTCATCGCCGCCGCCAGAATCCTCCGAAGGGCCGCCGAAGGAAACCATCACTGTGGTATGGAGGCTCTGGTAACCGTTGGACTTGGGCATGGCGATATAGTCCTTGAAGCGGCCCTCCAGGGGTTTCCAGAGCCGGTGTACCAGCCCCAGGAGTGTGTAACAGCCTTCCATGCTATCGCAGATGATGCGAATGCCGAAAAGATCGAGCAGCTCCCCGGCGCCCTTGTTCCGCCGCCGCATTTTTTGGTAGATCGAGTAGAAGTGCTTTGCCCGGCTCGAAACCTCCACGTCTATGCCCGCGGCGGCGGCCTCGGCCCTCAGTATTTCCGTAACCTGATCCAGATAGTTTTGCCGCTGCCCCCTTTTGAGGGAAACCATTTCCTTTATCTGGTTAAAGGCGTCCCGGTAGAGGTGCTTCAGGGCAAGGTCCTCAAGTTCATCCTTCATCCAGGAGATGCCCAGCCGGTCCGCCAGGGGAGCGTAGATCGAGAGGCACTCCTGGGCGGCGGCCCTGCGTTCATGGTTGTCCGCGGCATCCGGGTCTCCCAGTTCCCTCATGTGGTAGAGCCGCTCAGCCAGGCGGATGAAGATGACCCGTATATCACTGACCATGGCAAAGAGCATCTTGCGGATATTCTCCGCTTCCTGGAGGGTCCTGTTGGCGGCGGAAATGTCGGCTATTCTGCCGGCTCCCTCGGCAAGAAAGGCCGCCTCCGCACCGAAGAGGGATTCGACAGAATCCCTGCGGTCGCCGTCGGTTTCCACGGATTGCTGCACGATGGCGGCGACTATGGCCCCGGAGTCAAGGTTGAGTTCCGCGAGGATCCGGGCAATGCCGAATTTCCGCTTCCCTTCGAGGTTGTTGGCCCAGGCCAGGGCCCTGTCTATGCGCTCCCGCTCCTCCGCCGGGTAGGCGCCGAAGGGATCAGTCACGGGATGCGCCCCGCTATGACCCGCTCCCTTCCGGCAAGGTCCCGGCGGGTTTGTATTTCCCCGAAGCCCCGTTCCGCAAGCAGCGCGGCGATGCGCCCCATCTGGCCGGGGTCCGCCTCAAGGAGGAGCGCCCCGCCGGGGAGCAGGTGATCCGGGGCCTCCGCGATGATGCGCCGTATCAGGGTGAGGCCGTCCTCCCCGCCGTCCAGGGCGAGACGGGGCTCCCGCAGCACTTCGGGGGCCAGGAGGGGGAGGAGGGCCGATGCCACGTAGGGCGGGTTGGAAACGATGAGGCCGAAGGCGGGGGCCTCCGCAAAGGAGGAGAAGAGATCGCTTTCGATGAAGCAAAGCGGCGGCGTCCCCGGAAGCGCCGGGAGGAGCCTTTCCGCGTTGATCCGCGCCAGGGCGAGGGCTTCGGGGGACAGGTCGGAGGCGTAAACCGCCAGGTCCGGTCGCTCATGTTTCAGGGAGACCGCCACAGCCCCGGAACCTGTGCAGAGGTCCAACACGAGGGCGGGGGGCATAGTGCCCCCCAACAGGGGCGTTGCTGCTGAAAACCGCTCTGCGGTTTTCAGCTTGGGGGACTCCCCCCGCTGTAGGGAGGAGCGCGAAGCGCTGCGGGGGGCCCGGGGGGGTATCCCCCCTCGGCTAGGGGGATTGGGGGGCATCGAGCCCCCCAACGGGGGCGTTGCGGGGGCGGCGCCCCCGCAGAGGGGGTAGGCCGAGACCGCCGGAGGCGGGCTCGGCCGTAGGGGGAGACCGCGGCACCTGTGCCGTCCCCCTCCTGTATCCGTATTCTTGTCTAGCTGATCCAGCGCCGCTTCCACGAGGGTCTCCGTGTCGGGGCGGGGGATCAGCGCTGCGGGGCTGACGGCGAAGTCCAGGCCGTAGAATTCCCTGCGCCCCAGGATGTAGGCCACCGGCTCGCCGGAGAGGCGCCGCTCCGTGAGGGCCGCGAAACGCTGCCGGGCCTCGCAGCTGAGGGGCTCCGCGTAGGCCAGGGGGAGGCGGCTGCGGGTGATGCCGAGAGTCTCCGCGAGGAGGAGGGCCGCGTCCAGATGGGGGGTGTCTATGCCCGCGGCGTGGAGGCGCTCCGCCGTCCGGGCAAGGGCTTCGCCTGAGGTCATGGCCGCTAGGATGCCGTGGCCCGGAGCAGCTCTTCCCGGGCGGAGAGTTTCAGGGCGTCGAAGAGTTCCGCCACGTCGCCCTGCATGATG
>JAISQV010000221.1 GCA_031273985.1 Spirochaetaceae bacterium
CGCCCCAGCCTCCGGGGGCCGGCGGCCCTCGGGGGTCTCCCGATCCCCCCATGGGGGGGCCACCCCCCCCGCCACGCCCCCGGCCTTCTCCCGGAGTTTTGCTTCGCAAAACTCCCAGGCTGAAAACTGCTTTGCGGTTTTCAGCAGCAACGCCCCGTGCCCTCTCCCCGGAGTTTGCGCCTCCGGCGCAAACACATCTAACAAGTATGCGGGACTCTCCGGCGCTGTCAAGGTCCCGAAACAAGCCCCCAGGGTAAATGCATAGACCGCAAGGGGAGCGCGAAGCTGCGAAGCTGCGAAGATTTTTACACGGAGGCGTGGAAGGATGGCACGAAGGCGCACGAAGGTTTTAATTAGAATCCTTTTCCCTTTCTTTTGCCCTTTACTTTTCCTTAAACCACAGCGGAAAAGTGTACTCTTCCTGCTGCGTTCATCGTGGCAAACCCTTGACGGGGCGCCAAACATGAGATACAACCTGTATGTTATAATAAACTAACATAGAGGGAGTCCTGCATGAACAAATTCTTTACAAACCTCAGTAAACCCGAAGGCCTGGGCGGGCGGCTCATGCTTGTCGCCATGAACATAGGCCACAGCAGCCTATCGAACTGGGGGCTCAGGCGCCTTGCCATCAAGCCGGAGGACCGGATCCTGGACATAGGCTGCGGCGGCGGCAAAAACATAGCCCGGATGCTGAAAAAAGCCTACGCGGGAAAGGTCTGCGGCCTGGATTACGCCGGGGCCAGCGTGGCAAAAAGCAAAAGCCTCAACCGCAGGGCCATTGCCGGAGGGCGGGCGGAAATACGGCAGGGCGGCGTATCCCAAAACCCCTGGCCTGCGGGCTCCTTTGACACGGTTACCGCCTTTGAAACCATCTATTTCTGGCCGGACTTTGTAAACGACCTCCGGGAAATAAGGCGGGTCCTGAAACCGGGAGGCACCGTCTTTATCTGCAACGAGGTGAACAAGCCGGAAGAGGGCGAGGCCCCCTATCAATACTGGATCAAAAAGATGGACCTGAAAATCTACACGAGCTCGGATTTCCGCCGCTGCCTCGGCGAAGCGGGATTCATCGGTATAGAAATCGTGACGAAGGGTAAAAGCAGGATCTGCGTAAGCGCCAAAGCGCCCTGAGCCTCCCGGAAACGGGCCCCTGCCTGTTCGGATCGTCCGTCCCGGCCTACTTCCTGATATAGGGCGGCCCGAAGCCCAGCAGCTCCACAATGAAGGCGATGCTCGGCAGATCCCCTTCCTCCACCCCCCGGATAAATACCCGCGTCAGGCCCTGGTAGGAATCACGGTCCGGCGCGAAGCCGGCGTTCCGCAGGGTCTCAAAGGCGTTTTCCGCATTTTGATCCTCCGCAAAGGCCCCCGCCTGAACGATCCAGGCCCCGGTCCCCGTGGCAAAGAGCGGCGCCGAAGGATCGTGGGCGGCGTAATCGTCCCAGCTCAGGGAGCCGGCATCGGAAAGCGCACCATCGGGGCCCTCCTCAAGCTGCCGCCTCAAGGCGGCTATGCGCTCCTCATCGTCCATGTCACCGGCAAGCTCCCCCGCGGACCCGCCCTCGGGAGCAAAGCCGCCCACGGGCCCGCCCGCGGAAACAGACTCGCCTGCGGCCCCGCTTGCGGTCCCGACCGGGGACCCGCCCTCGGGAGCAAAGCCGTTCGCGGGCCCGCCCGCGGAAACAGACTCGTTTGCGGCCCCGCCCGCAGGCGCTTCGCCGTATTCCGCCGCGTGGTACGGCGGGTCTTCCGGGGAAAGGCTGTCAAACACCGCCCCGGAGACCGGTTCCACGGCGGGGGTCTCCCAGACCGTAACCGGGGTAAAGAGGGTCTCCGCCTCCTCCTGCGCAAAGACCTGTATCTCCGTGGAACCCAAAAATTCAGCCTGGTAACGGATCATGAGGTGGGGCATGGCTCCGCCGCTGCGAAGCGGAATGATGCGGCTGCCTTCCAGAATATAGGCCAGATCAAACTGGTTGCGGCCCCGGTCATAGGCGAAGCCCAGAATCACCCCCTCCGGGAGGAAGCTCACCTCAAAGGTCCCGGCCTGCGATCCTGCTTCTCCCCGGAGCCCGTCCAGGGAAAGCCCGTGAAGCCTCCCGGCCTCCCCGGAATCGATGCGCGTCGGCGTGGAGATGGCCTCTTCCTTAACGGTCAACATCCCGCCATCGGGCAGCGCGGTTTCGACAAAAACCTGCTTGATCAGCACCAGGGGCATGGAAAGATAGTAGGACAATTCGCCAAAACCGGAACCGCCCTCCAGGTAGCCCACGATCTCGCGGGTTACCGGCGTTCTGCGGGCCCTGTCGCGCTCGGTGGTCCGGGTCTGCAGCTCCATCTCCAAAGTACGCACCTGACCCTGCAATTGCCCAATCCGGGGATCTTCCTGAGTCTGCGGTTCTTCCCTGGAGCCGCCGCCAAAGACGCCGCTCAAGGCGATAAGCGCAAACAAAACAACCATTAGGGCTCTGCGAAACATACCAACACCTCCAGGCCCCTCCCCAGTGGTATCAAGTATAACCGTTTCCGGCGAATCATTCCAGTCAAGGGGAGGGGGAGAAGAATCCCCCCGCGTGAGCGGGTTCTTGAGCCCCATATGCGTTTACTTAACTTCTTTACTAAGCACTGTCAACAAGTTAAGCGGAGGAAAAACTAAATTAGTCCGCGGATTTACACGGATCACACGGGTTTTTCGTTTCAAAACCTTCTTAATCGGTGAAAATCAGTGGACAAAATTTCTTGACTTGTTGATAGTGTTAGGTTTCTTCCGCGCAAGGGATAGGAGGGGTGCGGAGCAGCCCCGGCGCGAAGCGCCGGGGCCGGAGCGATAGCCTCCCCCGCGAACCGGTGAGCGGGTTCTTCCCCGTATAGCCCGGTCCCCCTCCCCCGCGCAAGCGGGTTCTTCAGCCGGGGATGCGCCCTCTCCTCTCCCTCCTAACTTCTCTCTCCTCCCTCCTCTCAGCGCCGGGCCAGTTGGCCGAACATATTCTGCAGATTCTGCATTCCCTGGGCGCTTTTTCCCATCTTGGTCATCTTTTTCATCATGCCGCGCATTTTTTCGAAGCGCTTGAGGAGCCGCGCCACTTCCGCCACGGAGGAGCCGGACCCGCGGGCTATGCGGCTGCGGCGGGAGGGGCC
>JAISQV010000242.1 GCA_031273985.1 Spirochaetaceae bacterium
ATAGGGACAAGGCCAACGCAATATAGATTCGTTTCAAAACATTCCTCCTGTAGTGCTGTCCGTCCCCGCCGGGGGCGGACCCAAACCGCGTGGAGGGGCCCGGAAGCTGTTCCGGACCCGGACGGCGCCGCGCAGCGGGTTTCGGCCCGGCCAGCGCCGCGTATCAAAGGGAGGAAGGTCAGGTGTTAAATTTGACTTTAAGGGAGACCGGCGTCGGCGGGGCCGGTCCTAAGAAGACGGGCGCTTTGACGATAACCCGGACGGTCAGGGCATAGAAGCCCATCAGCGCCGCCACGGCGCGTACCAGGCCGTCCAGAAGGTGCCGGGCCGTTTCGATCTGCAGGCAGATGAGACAATCCTCGCCGCTGCAATCGTGGTGCTGGTGGGCGGTTATGAAAGCCTCGGTAGAAACGGCGGTCAGGGCCAGGCTCGCCGTGAAGGCGAGCAGGAAGGGCCTGCGGCGCTGGTACGGTCCCATATCGGATTTAGTATAACACCGGCAGGATCATTTGGCAAGCGAAAAATTACCTGTGTGCAAGGCCGTGCCGGGTTCTCCCTCGCCCTTAAAAGTAGAAGTCCCGGCCCCCCGGTTCTCCCCCGCCGGCGGAGACAGGGGGCAGGGAGAATAAGGAGGGCGCATCCCCTTCCGTTCCGGAAGGGGACCGGGCTATCGCTCCAATCTTGTTTCGCCTCCGGCTCAACAAGGATTTCCGCTCTATCCCTTGCGCGGGTTGTCCCGCAGGAAGGCCGCCTCTTCCTCCGGGGGGAGCCGGGTTATCCGCCGCCAGCTGTTCGGTATCACCGTCCGCAGTTCCGGCGCCTCCCCGTGAAGCGCCGGCAGGGCCAGCAGCAGACAGGGTGTTTTGTTCATTGGGGGTTCCTCCCCGGTCGTTTTACCGGGACTGCGGGCGGTGAGCTTGCGGCTTTCCGGGCCGGGACCGCCAACAAAAAAAAACCCGTCAGGGTTTTTTTGTTGGGCCTTCCTGGACTTGAACCAGGGACCTACGGATTATGAGTCCGCAGCTCTAACCAACTGAGCTAAAGGCCCGGTAAGAATACGAGAAGATATATAGCCCGAATAAGCAAAATAGTCAAGCCTGCCGGCGCCGCTCCTGGAAACGCAGCAATTCCCCGCTGGTGCAGAGGGCGTCGAGGCGGCGGTCGAAAGCTTCCGCCGGGACCTCCTCCACAACCTGTGGGGGAAGGCAGAAACCCGCCGCGTGGTACCGGGCCCCCGCCCGGTCCAGCCGGGCAAAGAAACGGTCGTAGTAGCCCCGCCCCCGGCCCAGGCGGTTTCCCCGGCGGTCAAAGGCCAGGCCCGGCGTTACGATCAGCGCGGGGCTCGCAGCGGGCCGGAAAAGCCGCTCCGGCGAAGTGTCGGGGGGTTCGGGAATCCCCCAGGCCCCTTTGGGCCAGGCCCCGCCGGGGCAGTCAACCCGGAAAAAATCCATCTCCGGCCCCCTGGTCTTGGGGAAGAAAACCTCCTTCCCCGCGGCGAAGGCCCGGTCAAGAAGCGGGGCCGTATCAATCTCCGAAGGAAGCGTGAAGAAAAGCAGCACCTGCCCGCAACGGTCCCAGAGCTCCGCCGCGCAGAGCCGTTCCGCCGCTTCCGCGCCGCCCCCGGTAAAGGCCTCCGGGTCCAGGCCGGCGAGACGGGCCTTCATGATCCCCCGCAGCTCCGCCTTGGTCACGGATCCCGCCGCTCCCTCAGCCCAGCCCCACATCCAGGGCCATCATCAGGGCGAAGCCCGCGAAAAGCCCCGCCGTGGCAATATGATCGTTCCCTTCGGCGTGGGATTCCGGGATAACCTCCTCGGCGACCACAAAGATCATGGCCCCCGCGGCAAAGGCCAGGGCGTAGGGCAGCACGGGCCGGATATAGTAGACCAGCGCCGCCCCCAGCACCCCGGCGACGGGCTCCACCAGCCCGGAGAGCTGCCCGTACCAGAAAGCCTTCAGCCGTGAAAAACCGTCCCGCCTCAGCGGTATGGAGACGGCGGCCCCCTCGGGAAAATTCTGGAGCCCTATACCCAGGGCCAGACTCAGCGCCCCTGCCAGGCCCGCTCCGGGAATCCCCGCCGCCGCCGCGCCGAAACTCACCCCCACGGCGAGCCCCTCGGGAATATTATGCATCGTTATCGCCAGCACCAGCAGCACCGAGCGGCTCCAATCGGTCTTGATCCCCTCGGCGTCTTCCGTCTTATACTCAATATGAAGATGCGGCAGAACGCGGTCCACCAGCGCCAGAAAGCCGCCGCCCGCCAAAAACCCGATCAGCGCCGGAAGCCAGGGCATCTGTCCCGCCTCCTCCGACATCGCGATCGCCGGCTGCAGGAGGGACCAGAAACTTGCCGCGATCATTACGCCCGCGGCAAAACCGAGCATCCCGTCCAGCACCCTGCGGTCAATGGTCTTGAAAAAAAACACCATCCCCGCGCCCAGCATCGTTACCCCGTAGGTAAAAAGCGTCGCCAGCAGCGCCTGGACTATCACATTTTGCGCCGAAAACCAGCCCATAGCCCAGTATAAACGCCGCCGCAAGCAAATGACAAGGGACCGCTTCGCGCGGTGAGGAGTGAGGAGTTAGAAGAGGGGAGGGGGCCTGGCCCCCTACGCTCCAGCCTCCTCGGGCCTGCGGCCCTACGGGGTCTTCCGCTACCCCCGTGCGGGGGGAGTCCCCCCCGCAACGCCCCCCCGAATAACCCGCTAAGAACCCGCTTGCGCGGGGGAGCCCTCCTGATTCTTTTTCGCTGCTCCCGCTTGTCCGTTTCGTTCCATATCCGGGACTTTTATACGAAAATTTGTGCAGGCGCCGCAATATTGGCACTATAATGAAGAAAGGCAATAAGCCCCGCAGGGAGGCGTTTCCGAGAAGGGGGCAGGAGGATCCTATGGCTGACGGCAGTTACAAAAAACGTCTTATCGGTGCGGCGGTTCCCCTGGGCGCCCTGCGGGGGGCGAAGAGCGGCGGGGTAGGGGAGTTTCCCGATCTTGCGGAATTCGCCGATCTCTGCGCCGCCATGGGTGTGG
The DNA here is from genome assembly GCA_031273985.1 of Spirochaetaceae bacterium. Classification (GTDB taxonomy): domain Bacteria; phylum Spirochaetota; class Spirochaetia; order Treponematales; family Breznakiellaceae; genus JAISQV01. Next base: position 3,031 of record JAISQV010000242.1, read on the forward strand.
GGCTGATACAGCTCCTCCCGGTGAACGATACGGGCTACCAGAGTTCGCCTTACTTTGCGCTGACCGCCTTTGCCCTGCACCCCCTGTACCTGCGGCTGGCGGATATCCCCGAAGCCGGGGGCGCCGGCGGCCCCTGGGCCGGGAAAATAAAGGCCCTGGCGGAGCAATACGATAAAGCGGAGCGCTTCCCCTTCGAGGAACTGCTCCGTGCCAAGATAGCCCTGCTCCGGGATATCTACGCCGCGCACCGGCAGGCCATAGCGAAACGGGCGGAACGGGGCGGTTCCCTGGCCGCCTGGATAGGGGAGAATCCCTGGGTCATCGAGTACGCCGTGTTCCGCCGCCTCAAGGAGGCCAACGG
>JAISQV010000331.1 GCA_031273985.1 Spirochaetaceae bacterium
GGGCCGGGGATGCGCCCGTCTTATTAAACGAGGCATTCAGCGCTGTAACCGCGCATATTTCCTAGTAAAGCGCTCGAACTACTTTACATAGTAAACGCTTGGGTTTAATATGGTATTAGCTCAAGAATCAGGAGGTTCTTTATGAAGAAGACCATGCTGTGCGCCCTGGCGCTGACGGCGGCGCTTTCGGCGCTCTACGCGACGGGGGGGCGGGATGCGGGGGACGCCGCCGCGCTCCGGCCCTTTAAGTTGGGGCATCTCAACTCCACGGCCCACCTTTTGGCCTTTGTCGCCCAGGAGGAAAACTTTTTCCGGGACGAGGGGCTTGACGCGGAGCTTATCCAGTTTTCCAGCGCCTCGGAGTTGGCGGCGGGCCTCGAGTCGGGCAAGCTGGACGTGGCCTTTATCGGCTCCGTGCCGATCATCACCTTCCAGGCCACGGGGCACGACCTGACGATCTTCGGGGGCGCCATGACCAACGGCCACGGCTATGTGATTAAGAGCAACCTGGTTCCTCCCGGCTTTCAGGAGGGGGATATTACGGTGTTCCGGGGCCGGAATGTGGCCTCCGTCAGGAACAGTGTGCAGGATTTTGAACTGCTGGTGCTGCTGCGGAACGCGGGGCTTACGCCGGGGGTAGACGTGAATATCGTGTACTTCGCCAGCCAGACGGAAGCCTACAATGCCCTCCAAAACCGGGAAATAGACGGGGTTTCGGTCTATTCGCCCTATGCGTCCAGGGCCAGGGACGAAGGGTACACCGTGGTCTACTACTGCAACGAAAAGGAAGAATTTCACGATCAGCCCTGCTGCCGGCAGGTTGCCTACACGCCGGCCCTCAATGCCAATCCTGACCTGTATCTGGCCGCCGAGCGGGCCCTGATCCGGGCCTACCGCTTCTCCCAGCAGGACCGGGGCAGGACCGTGGATCATGTGAGCAAGTACATCCCGCTCCGGCGGGACCTGGTGGAGTACGAGGTTTACGGCGGGCATAGCGTGTCAAGGCCGGATCCGGACAAGCAGGCGACAGTGGCCCTCAAGGAGGGGGTGGTCGAATTCGGCTACACCAACGATTACAACATCGAGCCGCTGTACAATACGGCCATCTACCGCAGGGCCCTGGAAGGATTGGCCGGCGAAAATCCGGGGGATCCCGTCTACCGGGATCTGCTGGCCCACTTCAACCAGTACGAATGATCGCGGGGGGCCGCGGCCCCTTTGCCCGGTAAGGGAACGGCGCGGGGACGCTCATGGGCCAGATCATGAACAAGATTGAAGTAAAGGATCTCCGGGTAAACTACGAGCTTGGGCGCAAGCCTGGTTACAAGCCCAGCCTGGGTATGCGGCACGGTCAGGGGCGCCGGGACAGCGGCTTTACCGCCCTGACGGATATTTCCTTTACCGTTCCGGCGGGGCAGTTTGTCAGCATCCTGGGCTCTTCCGGCTGCGGGAAGAGCACCCTCCTCAGCGTGCTGGGGGGGCTGCGCCTCCCGTCTGAGGGGAGCGTTTCCATAGACGGGGCGCCTGTTACCGGGCCCGGCCTGAACCGGGGCTTTGTGTTTCAGAACTATTCGCTTTTTCCCTGGATGACCGCCCGGAACAATGTAGCTTTCGGCATCAGGCAGGCCGGCGGGGGGCTCTCCAGGGCGGAGCGGCTGAAACGGGCGGATCGCTTTTTGGAAAGGGTGGGCCTGGAACAGTACGGGGATCTCTACCCGGCCCGGCTCTCCGGGGGTATGCGGCAGCGGGTGGCTATTGCCCGGCTGCTGGCCATGGACACGGACATACTGCTCATGGACGAGCCCTTCGGCGCGGTGGACGCGAAGAACCGCAGCATCCTCCAGGACCTGCTCCTGGCCCTGTGGGAGGGAAACGGGGCGGAGGAGGACCGGGTCTTTCCGCCCGGCGAGGGGGCCCCAAAAAGGGAGCGGAAAACGGTGATCTTTGTGACCCACGACATAGACGAAGCTATTTTGATGTCCGACCGTATCATCATGCTGACCAACAGTCCGGGCCGGATCTTCCGGGAAACGGCGGTTCCCTTCCCCCGGCCCAGGGACAGGGGCGCCCTGCTGTTAAGCGCGGAATATGCCCGGCTCCGCAGCGAACTCTACACCCTCTTTTTTGACGATTTTGGAAAGGATATATGATCGGCCAAGCCCCGCAAAGACGGTTCCTGCGCTTCTGCCACATTCTTTTTGTGTTGCTGCTGCTGGTACAGTTTCTGCCGGACCGGCTTGGCCGGGACCCCCGCACATCCCATGTCCTTGTCCTGGCCGCGGCCATCGAGGTCTTAACCCTTCTGGTTTCCGCCTTCAGCAAGAAAGAAGCGCGCCTCGATCTTTTTGCGGACATCGTAAGTTTTATCTATGTTTTTCTCATGTTCTGGACCCTGCTTACGGCAAAATTCAATGTCCTCAAAACATCCTTTTTCCCGCCCCCCGGCGTGGTCTTCGAGCAGGCCCTGCGGGAGGGGCCGGTGATTTTTGTAAACATCAGGACTTCCCTGGGCATAGTCGCCCAGGGCTACCTCCTGGCGCTGCTCTTTGCCGTCCCCCTGGGGCTCTTCCTGGGCTGGAGCGTCCGTGCGGGAAACGCCGCCGTCTACATCAGCAAGTTCCTCAGCTCGATCCCGCCGGTGGTCTATATCCCCTACGGCATAGCCCTGCTGCCCACCTTCCGCTCCGTGTCGGTGATGGTTATCTTTCTGGCCTCCTTCTGGCCGGCCCTGGCCGGCGCCATGAGCGGGGTTCTCAATGTAGAAAAGGAGATCATCGATTCCGCCCGCTCCCTCAACCTGGGGCGTCTGGCCATGCTGTTTCAAATCATCCTGCCCGCGTCCATGCCCCAGATTTTTACGGGCTGCAACCAGGGGCTCAGTGTTTCCTTCATCCTGCTGACCTCCGCCGAAATGATAGGCGCCCGCAGCGGCCTGGGTTTCTATGTGAAAAATTTTTCGGATCTGGGGGACTATACCCGGATCATCCTGGGGGTCCTGGTAATAGGAATCGTAGTTACCGTGATTGTGTTTTTCTTCAATAAGCTCCAGCGGTATTTGCTCCGCTGGAAAACGTAGACGACTCTTACGCAGGGAGGTATGTTATGAATTCAAGGGAATTGATAGGGGATCTGCTGGCATTAAAGCCCACACCCCGTCTGCCCGTTACTCTCATGTCCGCCGGGGCCTGGGCGCTTAACTCAAGCGGCCTGTCCCTGGAAAAGGCCCTGGCTTCTCCCCCGGAGGAGGTTGCGGAGATTCTCTACCGCGCCTACACCGGGGTGGATTCCGATATTGTCTGGGCCGTATCGGGCTACAACAACATTGTTATAGGCGCCATCGGGGGCCGGATCAAATTCCGCAGCAAGGGTACCCCCGATGTGATAGAAACCCTGATAAAAAACCCCGCCGATGCGGAGGGGATAGACATAACAAGGATAGGCGATGATCCGGGGATACGCTCCCTGCTCAACATAACCCGGCTTCTCGCAAAGAAGGTCAACGGCGAAAACTATCTTGCCCTGACCCGCTGGGGCCCCTTTACCCTGGCGGGCCTCCTCTACGGCGCGGAGAATTTGATGCGGGACATTTACAAGAATCCCGAAGCCGTGCGCCGCCTCCTGGACTTTACTGTCAAACTGTACCTCAAGTACGCGGAACTGTACTTTGAAAACGGGGTGGATTTTGTTTTGCTTGCCGAGCCCACCACTTCGGGGGACATGATCTCCCGGAAGCATTTTGCGGCCTTTATCGTGCCCATGTTCAGGACGGTTTTTACGGAACTGCGGAAGAAGAACATACGGACAGCCCTGCATATCTGCGGCAACATAGAAAACCGCCTGGATCTGCTGGCGGATATTGGGGCGGAGCTTATTTCCGTGGACTACAAGGTGAGCCTTGCAAAATGCCGGGAAACTTTTGACCACAGGGTTGTCTTTGCGGGGAATCTCAACCCCGTCAATATTATGCAGCGCGAAAGCCCCGAAGGGGTGGAAAGGGCCGCGGAAGCCTGCATCGCCGGGGCGGGGGAAGGCCCCGGCTACCTCCTCATGCCCGGCTGTGACATTCCCCCTGCCACGCCGGCGGAAAATATAAGGGCCATGACCCGGACGGGGCGGGCCCATGTCTTTAAGGAAGTTCCGGCGGAACTTCAAGGAGTAGCGGGATGAGCGGTTTACCAACCAGGATAGCGCCCAAACGGGAGGACAGGCTTCGTTCCTGTATAGCCTTCGGCGGGACCCTCTGCGGCGCGAAGGATAAAATTAGCTGCGGCTGCATGAATGACGGGGACAGGGAATTTACCCAGGGCAGCATCTGCCTCATGCTGCCGGGGATAGCCATGCTGAACAGCCTGCCCGACAATGTCAACCTGCTCCACGGCGCGGTGGGATGCGGGGTCTGTTCCCATTCGCAGAACGCCAACACCCGGTCGGGAAACGCCGCCCGTTTCGGCGCGGTGAAGGACGGCGTCTGGATTTCCACCGCCATGAACGAGGCCGATGTAATAGGCGGCGGCGAGGGGAAACTCCGGCGGGCCATCATCGAGGCGGATCAGTTGTACCGCCCCAAGACCATTACGGTGGTCGCAAGCTGCGTGCCGGGCATCACCGGCGACGATGTGGACGGGGTCATAGCCGGCGTGCAGCCCCTGGTGAGCGCCCGGGTGATTCCCATACACTGCGAAGGCTTCAAGACCAAGATATGGGCGACCGCCTACGACGCGGTCTATCACGGCCTTGCGGGAACCATGCTCGACGATCCCGATTTTGGGAAACGAATCCTGGAAGACGAAATGGAGGCCCTCAAAATCGAGGCGCTTAAAAAGAATACGGTGAATCTTTTCAACGTATCCTCCATGGGCAAGGTGGACGAGGACGAATTGACCCGCCTCCTCAACGGCCTCGGCTGCGAGGTGAATGTATTCCCCGTATTCGCGGAGCCGGAGAAGATGTACCGCATTAAGTACGCGGCCCTCAGCATCAGCACCTGCCCCACCCATGATGACTATTTTCTCAAATTTTTTGAGGAGGAATACGGGATACCCTATATTCTGAGGAATATGCCCATAGGCATAGAAAATACCAACGAATGGCTGCGGGACGCGGCCCGGTTCTTCCGCCGGGAAAAGATCGCCGAAGCGCTGATAAGCGCCGAGAACGAGAAGCTCAACGCGGCGCTGGCGAAGTACCGGGAATTCTTCAAGGGAAAAAAGGTCTTTGTCAGCGCCGGGGAATTCCGGGCCCTGGCCACGGCGGAGCTCATGGCGGAGCTGGGCTTTGAAATTGTGGGGATCCGTTCCTTCCACCATGATGAATTTGCCAACCAGGAATATGAAAAGCTGCAAAAAGCCGCAGGGGATTTTGCCTTTAACATCGCCAACTGCCAGCCCTACGAGGAAGCCAATCTGCTCAAGAAGCTCAAGCCCGACCTGTTCCTGGGGCACTGGAACGGAAACGCCACCGCCGCCAAACTCGGCATCCCCTCCCATGTGATCTACAACACGGGCCTTTCCTACATAGGCTACCGGGGGGCCTTCGAGATAGCCCGCCGGCTCTACCGGCAGCTCTCCAACCCGGTCTTTGCGCGCAAGCTCAGCCGCTATGCCCGCCTGCCCTACCGGGAGAGCTGGTACGGAGAGGATCCCTTCAAGTACATAAAAGGAGGCGAGGCAAATGTCTAACCTGCCCGCAAGATACATAGAACACAGTTACATCGAACGGCCCCGCTATTTCTGTTCCTTCGGCGGGGCCCTTTCCACCCTGGAAGCCCTGCCGGAAACGATTCCCATACTGCACGCCGCGGGGGGCTGCGCGGGAAGCATAGCCTGGGGGCAAAACGGCGGCTCCGGGCTTCAGGTGGGCGGTTACTGCGGGGGCCTCGCTGTCCCCAGTTCCAACGTGGGGGAACGGGAAGTAATATTCGGCGGTTCCGGCCGTCTCGCCACGGAGATACGCAACACCCTGGACATCATGGAGGGCCGCCTCTATGTGATCATCACCAGCTGCGTTACCGAAATGATAGGCGACGATGTGCAGGCGGTGGTACAGGAAGTGCGGGGCGACAACAAATACCCCGAGGCGGGCCTCGTCTTTGCCCGCACCGGCGGTTTCAAGGGCAATTCCTACTACGGCTACGACATCGTAATGTCCGCCATCGCCCAACAGTTTGTCGCTAAACCGGCGGAGATCAAAAAGGGAAGGGTGAATGTCTTCGGCATCGTGCCCTACATGGACAGTTTCTGGCGGGGCAACCTTGAGGGGGTCCGCGGCGCGCTGGAACTCCTGGGGCTTGAAGTAAACACCTTTTTCACCGAAGCCGATTCCCTGGACGCGCTCCGCGATTCCGGTTCGGCGGAACTCAACATCGTGGTCTCCGATCTCTACGGCCTTGAAACGGCGGAAACCTACAAAGAGATTTTCGGTACGCCCTACATCTCCTCGTCCCTGCCCATAGGGGCTTCGGCCAGCGCGAAACTGCTCCGGGAAACCGCGGCGGCCCTCAAGCTGGAGGTGGACGTGGAGGCGATCATCGAGCATGAAAACAGGAAATTCTACCGCTACCTGGAGCCCCTGACGGACCTCTATTTTGACGCGGACCTCCAGCGTTACGCGGTGGTAATTGCGGATGTCAATTATGCCGTGGGCGTAACCCGCTTTCTCTACGACGATCTGGGCTGGCTTCCGGTGCTGACGCAGTTTACGGAGATTCTCAGTGACGCGCAGCAATTGGCGCTGACAGAAAAACTTGCGGGGCCCGGCGGCCAGAGGCCCCTCGCGGTGTTTGACACCAATGCCAGCGAGGCGGGAAGGTACCTCCTGGAATTGTACCCCAAAAGGGAGACGGACCTCTACGTTGACAGCCTCACCCCGGCCTTCGTGGTGGGCAGCTCCCTGGAACGGGATTTGGCGCTCAAAATCGGCGCCCCGCACCTTTCGGTCAGCTTCCCCGTGGCAAACCGGGCGGTGCTGAACCGGGGCTACACGGGCTTCGCCGGGGGGCTCACCCTGGCGGAGGATCTGCTCAGCGCCGCTGTTGCGGCCAGGTAACTACAAGGGAATTTTCGATTCGGAATCGGGGCGCATCCCCGCCGCGTAGCGGCGGGGACCGGGCTATCGCTCCAATCTTTTTTGCCTCTTCGAGGCAAAAAAGGATTTCCGCTCTATCCCTTGCGCGGAAGACATGGCGTGAGGGGATGGGGGGGGGCGTTGCGGGGGGGACTCCCCCCGCACGGGGGTAGCGAAGAAGCGTTTGCGGCTATGCCGCAAACCTTCGGAGCGCTGGGGGCTTGGCCCCCTCCTCCCCTGATTCTCTATTCTGAATTGAAGACGAAGGAGTTTTTTATGAGTGCGGAAGAACTGTATCAAAAGCTTTCCGATGCCGTGGTGGACATGGACGAGGACGCGGCGGCGCGGTTTTCACGGCAGGCGGTGGCGGAAAAGGCGGACGCGTACGAGGCCATAGACAAGGGCCTTGCCAGGGGCATGGAACGGGCGGGGAAGCTCTTTGAGGAAGAAGAGTATTTTGTGCCCGAGCTTATTATCTGTTCGGACGCGATGAACGCGGGGATAGAGATCCTCAAGCCCCACCTGGAACAGGACAATGCCTCGGTGCGCCACCGGGGGGTCATCGGCGTGATTGAGGGCGACACCCACGATATTGGCAAGAATCTGGTCAAGATCATGCTGGATTCTTCGGGCTTCGAGATCATAGACCTGGGCCGGGATGTGCCGCCCAGGACTTTTGTGGATCAGGCGGTGGAACACGGCGCGGAACTCATTCTCCTCTCTTCCCTCATGACCACCACGATGGACGCGATGGAGGAAGTGATCAGGATACTGCGGGAGGAGGGGCTCAGGGACAGGATCAAGGTGGCCGTGGGAGGCGGGCCCATTTCCCAGGCTTTTGCCGACAGAATCGG
>JAISQV010000309.1 GCA_031273985.1 Spirochaetaceae bacterium
ACCCGCCAGCGGAGATTGGTTTTGGAGGCGGTTTGTAAGGGGGGCCACCCGGCGGCCGGGGAGATTTTTGACAGGATCGCGCAGACGGAGCGGATCAGCCTGGGGACGGTGTACCGCAACCTCATGATCCTGGAGGAAGAAGGGGAGATTGTGCAGGTCCCAGGCGATCCGGAGCTGATCCGTTATGACCGGAGGCGGGACCTGCACCACCACCTGCATTGCGGCGTCTGCGGCAGGATATATGATATGCCCCTTCCCTATGATTCCGGCGTTGACCGGGAGGCGGCCAGAAAGAGCGGGCACCGGATTGAGGGCCACGCCGTCACCTTTGAGGGGGTTTGTAAGGAGTGCATGAAAACTGAGTGCATGGAGAACGGCTCTGGCCGGGAGCGGCGAGGGGTTCCGTCATAAAAGCGTTTCATGCGCGGGACGGATCAAGGGAACATAAGGAACGATCGTTACCGATCGTTTTACAATAGACAAAAGGAGTAATTCATGGGAAAAGAACTTACCACCGCCAACGGGCAGCCTGTCGATAACGACCAGGCGTCTCAAACAACCGGACCGCAGGGCTACACCCTGCTGCAGGATGTCCAGCTCATCGAAAAACTGGCCCACTTCGACCGGGAACGAATTCCCGAACGGGTGGTTCACGCCAAGGGCGCGGGGGCCCACGGGGTCTTTGAGGTGATTAAGCCCATGACCGAGTATACCTGCGCGGAATTCCTTTCCGGGGCGGGTAAAAAAACGGATATCTTTATCCGCTTCTCCACCGTGGGGGGCGAGCGGGGCTCCGCCGATTCGGAGCGGGACCCCCGGGGCTTTGCCGTCAAGTTTTACACCGGCGAGGGCAACTACGACCTCGTGGGTAACAATACTCCCATATTCTTCATAAGGGACGCGATCAAATTCCCCGATTTTATCCATACCCAAAAGCGCAACCCCAAAACAAACTTAAAAGACCCCGACGCCATGTGGGATTTCTGGTCCCTTACCCCCGAATCCCTTCATCAAGTGGCGATTCTCTTTTCCGACCGGGGGACTCCCGCCTCCTACCGGAACATGCACGGCTTCGGCAGCCACACCTATATGTGGTACAACGAAAAAAAAGAATACGTGTGGGTCAAGTACCACTGGGTGTGCGACCAGCCTATTAAAAACCTCACCGGGCCCGAGGCTGAGGCCCTGCGGGGCACGGACCCGGATCACGCGACGAGGGACCTCTACGAGGCTCTTGACCGGGGGGAATTCCCAAGCTGGACCCTCAAGGTTCAGATCATGACCCCCCAACAGGCGGAGGGCTTCAAGTTTAACCCCTTTGACGTAACCAAAGTGTGGTACCACAAAGATTTCCCGCTGCTTACCGTGGGAAAGATGACGCTGAACAGGAACCCGGAGAATTACTTCGCCGAGGTGGAACAGGCCGCCTTTGCGCCGAGCAATGTCGTTCCCGGCATCGCGTGGTCTCCGGACAAACTCCTCCAGGGCCGGCTCTTTGCCTACACCGACACCCAGCGCCACCGCCTGGGAACCAATTTTACCCAGATCCCCATCAACGCGCCCAAGGCCCCGGCGAATCATTACCAGCGGGACGGCGCCATGACCGTTAACGGCAACGGCGGCGCGGGGCCCGTGTACTACCCCAACACCGTGGACGGGCCGGCCCCCGCGGGGGACAGGGCCGCGCCCCCCCGCATAGACCTGAGCGGCGTCCTTGCCCGGCACGAGCAGGAAGTTACCGGGCTTGACTTTGAACAGCCGGGGCTGCTCTACGGCAGGGTTCTGGATGACAGCGCCCGGTCCCGCCTCTGCGACAATCTCTGCGCCAGCCTCGGCGGGGCCCGGCAGCCCCTGCAGTACCGGCAATGCGCCCTCTTCGCCTTGGCGGATAATTCCTGGGGGAAGGAAATGGCGGCCCGCTTGAAGCTTGACTTCGACCGGGTCCTGGAACTTTCCAAAATGTCCCCGGCGGATCGCGCCGCCGCCACGAGGGGCTAGCCGTGAATCCCCACGGATTGTTTGCCGGGGCCGCCGCCCTGGCGATCATCGGGCTCTTTCACCCCGTCGTGATAAAGGTGGAATATCACTTCGGCAAAGGCGCCTGGCCGGTTTTCCTGCTGGCGGGCCTCCTCCTGATCGCTGCGGCCTGCGCCGTAGCCCAGCCCTGCCTTTCCGCGCTTCTGGGCATCACGGGCTTCACCTGCCTCTGGACCATCAAGGAACTCTTTGATCAGGAGAAGCGGGTGCGGCGGGGCTGGTTCCCCCGGAAACCCTCCCCAAGTCCGGAGGAGAATCCTTCCCGGCTCCTCCTTTAAGAGGGGGCCGAGCCCCCTGCGCTCCAGCCTCCTCCCCGCTTCGCGGGTCCGGGGGCTTCCGCTACCCCCAATGCGGGGGGACACACCCCGCAACGCCCCCCGGCCCATCCCGGAGTTTGCGCTCCGCGCAAACTCCCGAGCTGAAGCCGCAAAGCGGCTTCAGCAGCAACGCCCCCCAACCCACTGTTAACAAGTTAAGCCGGGGGAAAACAGTCCGCGGATTTACACGGATTTCCCGCGTGCGGGCACGGATTTTTCGTTTCAAAACCTTCTTAATCCGTTAAAATCGGTGAAAATCCGCGGACAAAATTTCTTATCTTGTTGACAGTCCCCCCTTCCCCAAGGACCCGCTTGCGCGGGGCTGGAACTCCGGGGGGGCCTGTGAGTTTGCTTTCTTTGCGGCAGCGGGCATTACCCGCCAGGTCTGCCCGCCAAAGGCGGGCCCGCGCAAGGGATAGAGCGGAAATCCTTTTATGCCCGTGCCGGGCATAAAAGATTGGAGCGATAGCCCGGTCCCCGGTGCGAAGCACCGGGGATGCGCCCCTTATCTTAATCTTATCCCTCTTCCCTTCCCCCCGCCTTCCCCCGGCGTCAGGAAAAGTGCTATGCTGCGGGTCATGAACCCAATTCAAAACAATGCCGCCGCGCCGGATTTTTCCCGGCCTTTGCCGCGGATCTTCGCCTCCTATTACCGGCCCCACTGGAAGTTGTTCTGTGCGGATATGCTCTGCGCCTTTCTGATGGCG
>JAISQV010000097.1 GCA_031273985.1 Spirochaetaceae bacterium
CGAGGAAATACTACGGGGACGCAAAAACAAGGCCCTCCGGGGCTGTACCTTCTACCAAGTTACCAGGCCCCTAACAGACGAAAATGTTTTGAAAAATGTTACCCGTAACAATAAAACGGTCATATCCGGGGCAAAGATTTATAAACCGGGGTTCCTTCGCCGTGCGCTGAGCCCCCGGCGTCTCAATTGGCCTGAAAGCATAGATAAACCGCGAGCATCAGAAAGACAATAGGAGAAGAGCCTGTCCCAAAACTAATCGACTGTGCGCTAAGAGCGCACGGTTTTGGGCCAGGCTTTTCCGCTACGGTTTAAGGAAAAGTAGACCGCACGGACGGATAGAGAGAACAACGATAAAATAGCGTTTTCATCTATCTTTTCTCTATTTTTCTCACAAACAGATGAAGAATTGAGGTGTAAATTCTGAATATCGAAGCAAAAGTCCGTGTTTTCCGTGAGGTCCGTGGTTATAAAAATTCTAAGTAAACGCATATGGGGCTCGGCCCCCTCCTCCCTTACTTTACGCCCGTTCCCGCTTGGGTTAGAATGGCCCGGAAAGGGGGACCTGCATGGCGAAACGCGGATTCGGCGCCTACATGGGGGTAACGTTCCTCATCGGCTTCGGCTTTTTCACCATGGGCCTGATGGACCCGCTCTACGATACCTACGTGCCCCTGTTCCTCCGGCGTTACGTGGCCTCCAACGCGCTGGTGGGCGGGATCATGACGCTGGACAATGTGCTGCAGCTCCTCCTGATACCGATCATCGCGGTCTGGTCGGACCGGACGCGGACGCGGATTGGGCGGCGTATGCCCTTTATCGTGGTCATGCTGCCCCTTTCGGCGCTGCTGTTTCACTTTATCCCCGTGACGGCGGCCCTTTCGCTGGGGGCCCTCGTAGCGCTGCTCTTTGTCTTCAATATATTCAAGACCTCCGTGCGGGGGCCCGTGGTGGCGCTCATGCCCGATACGGTGCCCGGCGAATTCCGCTCCGAGGCCAACGGGGTGATCAACACGATGGGCGGGCTGGGGCTGATCGTGGGCACCCTGGGCCTGACCCGGCTCATGGACCGCAGCGAGGGGCTTCCCTTTACCGTGGCTTCGCTCTTTATCCTGCTGGCCGTGGCGGTGCTGCTGCTCTTTGTCCGGGAGCGGAGCGCCGGGGAGAACGCCGCGGAGGAGCGGATTCCGGTGCTGAAGTCCGTAAGGCTGGCCTTTAGCGCGGGGAACGGCGCCCCGCAGATTCTGATCAGCCTCTTCCTCTGGTTCACCGCCTACGAGGGGGTCAAGCCCTTTCTGGGGCTCTACCTGGTGGAGGTCCTGGGGGTGGCGGAGTCCAACGCTGCCCTGGCCCAGGGGGTGGCGGGCATTTCCAGCGTGCTGGCGGCGATTCCCGCGGGCTACCTGGCCCACCGGCTGGGGCGCCGGCGCTATATACGGCTCTGCCTCTGCTTCCTGGCGGCGATTCTGATCCTGATCCCCCTTTCCGGCGCCCTGGCTTTGGCGGCGGGGGTCTCCGGGACGGGGCGCTTCGTGCTTTTTCTGGCCCTGATGTTCTGCTACGGGGCCTTTTGGATGGGGGTGGTGGTGAATTCCTTCCCCATGCTCTGGCAGATGGCGCGTTTCGGCAATGTGGGGGTCTACACGGGGCTCTACTATACCTTCAGCCAGGGCGCGGCGATTCTGGCCCCCCCCCTGACCGGGGCGCTGATAGACCTTTCCGGCTATCCGGGGATATTCATCCTGGGCGGGGCCTGTATGCTGGCGGCCTTCCTGGTCATGGGCTCCGTCCGCTCCGGCGAAGCCGGCTCCGCGCCGCTGGGGGAGAGCCCCGGAGGGGCGTCCTGATATGGGAAAAACCGCCGCCCCGAAAACTGCCCCGAAGGCGGGCCTGAAAACCGGCTCAAACCAGCCGGGGAAGGTGATCACCCGCACCTACATACGGGATTTTTTCAGGCTGGAGGACAAGAAGCAGGACAACGACATTCTCGAATACATCATGGCCCACCTGATTCTGAAAGAGTACAAGCACGACAGTTTTATCTGCCGGGCGGGGGAGCTGGCCCGCACCATGTACTTTGTGGAGGCGGGGGTGGTCAATGTGCTGGGGTCCGGCGGGGAGGCGATCAACGAGCTGCGGGAGGGGCGTTACTTCGGGGAGTACGCCACCCTCACCGAGGACAAGCGCATGGCGGATGTGCGGGCCAACGGGACGGTGCTGGTCTACGAGTTTGACCGGAAGGCCCTCAGCACCCTGATCCGGATGCACCCCAAGATCTACGGCCTCTTTCTCAAGCAGGTCTACGATCAGGCCACGGAGCGCTACCGGAATCTGGTGCGGATCCTCAACCTGCGCCGGGGCCTGGGGGCCTCCCGTTCCAAGAAGCTTTCCCCCCTTTCCCTCTTTATCAACTACAGCCTGGTCTTCCTCATCTTCTATAATCTCCTGATCTGGGCGCCCCCCCCGGCGGAGATACTGAACCATCCCTTCTGGATGTGCTCCCCCCTGATGTTCCTCGTGGGCTACATGGTGGTTACCCGGCAGGCTCTGGAGGCGCTGATCCTGTCGGTCCTGTACATAGCCCTGCTCCTCTCGCGCTTCGGCTTTATCAGCTTCTTCACGGGGCACGTCGTTTCCGCCCTGCGGGAAACCCCGGACCTGATCCTCATGGTGGCCATGATGGGCGCCCTGACCAAGCTCTTCTCCGCCTCGGGCAGCATCAACGCCCTCAAGCACCTGGCGGAAAAGCGGATCAAGTCCGGCCGGGGGATTCTCTTTGCCGCCTTCTGCGCCATGATCCTCACCGCCATTGACGAGTACCTCATGATTCTGATCAACGGCGCCTGTTTCTCCCCCCTGGCGGACCAAAAGAAAATAGCCCGCGAAAAGTCCTCCATGGCGCTGGGAATGACGCCCATGGCGCTCTGCATCCTGAACCCCCTCTCCCTCACGGGGATATACCTCACGGGGATCATCGCGAGCTCCGGCGGCGCGAAAGAGCTGTTCATTCAGGGGATACGCTTCAACTTCGCCGCCCTCACCGCCCTGGTTTTTATGCTGCTCCTCATCATAGGGCTGCTCCCCCGGGTGGGGCTGCTCAGGCAGGCCCTGGAACGGGTCAAGGCCGGGGGCCCCCTCTGGCCGGCGGGCACGGACAACAGCGGGGACAGCGAGGACGCCAACCAGGGGAGAATCCTGAACCTGGTCTTGCCCATCGCCGTGCTGATCGTTTGTTCGGTGGTTTTCGGCACCCTGCAGGAGGGCAGCCTCTCGGTGAACGTCCTTGACGGCATGATAGTGGCCCTGCTCACGGCCTTTTTGCTCTACTGCTTTCAGCACTACATGACGCCGGAACAGTTTTTCAACAACATAGTCCGGGGCGTGGAAAGTATGCTGGCCCCCCTGATCCTCTTTGTCATGGGAAAATGCTTCGCCTCGGGCATAGAGGAGCTGGGCTTTTCCGGCTGGCTCAACGGCATCGTAAACACCCATATCGGGGCCCAGGGCTGGCTGCTTCCGGCCATCGTCTTCGGCATCTGCACCTTCATCGGGGCCATATTCGACAACCCCTGGGCCATGTACGCCATAGGTATGCCCATCGCCATCAACCTGGCCGCCTCCACCGGGGGCAATCTGGGCCTCTTTGTGGGCGCCGTCTGCTCCGCGGGCTTCGTGGGCAACGAGTTGGCCCTGGGCGACATCTTCTTCATAGGCCCCATGCTGGGCATCAACCCCATTACCTACTACCGCACCAAGCTGCCCTACGTCATAGCCATAACCGCCCTGGCCTTCGCCGCCTACTCCGTCACCGGCTACCTGCTCACCGTCCTCTAACGAAGAAGGGCGCATCCCCGGCGCTAACGCGCCGGGGACCGGGCTATCCGGGGCTCCGCTCCGCTCCGGCCCCGGTGTTTCACACCGGGTCTGCCCTTCGGGCACCCCTCCTATCCCTTGCGCGGAAGACCCCGCGATAATTCCGGGTACGCCGGCCTTGCCTTTGCGCTTTTCCCTGTCTTTGATCTTTGATCTATAGAATAAAGGAAAGGGCGCTAAGAAGCCGCCGCCTCGGGGCTCTGCGTTACCGCGTAGGACAGGGCCTTGAGTACCGTTTCGTCGTATTTGGAGCGCTGCGGTTCCAGGACTTCCTTCAGCACCAGGGCCATATCCTTGCGGAGCAAGGCTCCGGCGGCGTTCAGGCAGGCGCAGGCGCAGGAGAGTATCCGCGCATAGAGGCTTATCTGATCGCCGCTGAGACGCTGGGGGTAGCCTGAGCCGTCCATGGCCTCGTGGTGTTCCAGAACGGCCCGGCAGACCAGGGGGGAAAAGCCGAAGGAGCTGAGCTTTTTGTAACCCAGCGCCGTATGGGTAAAGATAAGCTTCTGGTCTTCCACGGAACTCCACTGGGTCGCCAGATAAACCCGCGGGGGAATGTACAGCATCTCTGTTTCGTGGAGCAGCGCGGCCACGCCGAGTTCCGTCATTTGAGGCGCGGACAGCTTTATCTGCGCCCCTATGATCAGGGAAATTACCGCGCTCTTTACGGCGTGTTCCGAAAGCGCGTGACTGCCCGGCTGGGCCCTGGCGCTCTCCACTACCTTGAGCATGAAATACTGATCCTCCGTGACGCTCTTCACAAAGCCGGACATTTGCTCCGCCGTGCCCGCATGGTCCACAAAGCCGGCCATCGAAATCTGGGTAAAAAGCGTGCCGGCAAAGCCGGTAAGATTCCTGTAGGTTTCCGCGGCCCGGCCAAGCTGTTCCCGGGCGGCGCGGGGAGAAACCGCGGGCCCTTCGCCGGGGGCGCCCCCGGCCCGGCGCTCCGTGATGACGCCCCTGCTGTACACCTGGGTAAATTCCCACTCGAGGAGCAGCGCCCGGAGCGCCCTGGAAAAGGGCAGGGGAGGGGCGTTCAGTATAAAGCCCGCCCCTTCTTCCGGCGGCGTGTCTCCGGGATCCCCGGCAAAGACGGGTTCTGAAAAAACGCTGTCCGCCGCTATGTCCCTTACCTTATATTCCGCCATACTGCCGTCCTCATCCGCCCTGTCTCCGGCGGGGCCCCGCAGGGCGGACTGATTCCCCTGGGCCGCGCGCGTTGACCAAGGCGCCTCCTTCATCTTATGATAGCTTCGCCTATGGGCAATATCGGAAAATCCGGGACGAATTTTAAGGCCCTTGTGGTTCTTTTTAACGCCGGTGTGGTAATTTTTTTCACTCTTTTGCTTACGCTGCCCCTGTTGTTTCTGGGGCGGGCCATGACGGGGGATCTACTGTCCTCCCTCCGAATTCCGGCGGCGGCGCTGCTCCTGGGCGTTCTGGGAATAGATGTTTTTTTTGCGCGTAACTTCAGGCTTATCGTTCTTCTGGAGCGGGAAGACTGGCACGCCCTGGCCCGCTATTTGGAGCGCCGGGTGATGGAGCAGGGCCGTTTCAAGGTTTACCTGGTGGAGCTTCTGGCGAAGACCTGGCTGATGCTGTCGAATTTCGAGGGTCTGAGGGCGCTGGAAAACCGGGTGGCCCAGGCCAGGCCCCTGCTGCTGGAAAAGAGGGCCCTGCTTTTCGGCGTCCTGCGTATCCTGGGCGGGGACTATGCCGGGGCGGAGCGCTTCTTTGCCGCCCATCCGGCGCCGGACAGGGCCGAAGGCAAGGCCGGAGGCCAGCTTCCCGCCGGGGGGGCCTGGCTGCGCTGGTACCGGGCCTTTACCCTGATCCTGACGGAGCGCCGCGAAGAGGGGGCCGCTCTTTTTGCCCCCCTGGCGCGCTTCTCCCGCGACGCCCTTGTTGCGGGCCTCTCCGCGTGGTTCCTTGAGGGCTACTGCGCCCCGGCGCTGCCGGAACAGCGGGCGGAACTCTCCGCCGCGGCGCTGCGGGGCCGGGAACGGGTCCTGTCCATGACCGGCGGCCGGGGATCCTGGGAGCGGGCCGCTGCCCGGCAACAGGGCGAAGTGCACGTTACCATACTGGCCAAATACCTGGCGGAGGCCGCGGACTGGATCTACGGCCCCCCGGCGGAACCGGAAAATGCGTTTTTGGGGGCCTCCGGCGGAGCGGCCGGCGGGGATTAGAGGATTAACGGGGAACAAACTCCTGGGGGTGTACCATGCGCAGCTTTGACAAATCGAAAAAACTCAACAATGTCTGTTACGACATACGGGGGCCGGTGCTGGAAGAGGCAAAACTCCTGGAAGACGAGGGCTTCCGGGTGATCAAGCTCAACATAGGCAACCCCGCCCCCTTCGGCTTTAACGCGCCCGATGAGATCATCCACGACATCATCATCAATATGCAGAATGCCCAGGGCTACGGCGATTCCAGGGGGCTCTTTGCGGCGCGGAAGGCCATCATGCAGGACTTCCAATCCAAGGGAGTCATGGACATAGGAATAGAAGACATCTATCTGGGAAACGGCGTAAGCGAACTCATCATGATCGCCATGCAGGGCCTCATCGACTCCGGCGACGAAGTGCTGGTCCCCATGCCCGACTACCCCCTCTGGACGGCGGCAGTTACCCTGGCCGGGGGCCGGGCGGTGCACTATTACTGCGATGAAAGCTCCCTCTGGCAGCCGGATCTGGCCGACATGGAATCCAAAGTCAGCGCCAACACAAAAGCTATCGTGGTGATCAACCCCAACAACCCCACCGGCGCCGTCTACGACAGGAGCATCCTTGAAGGCATAGCGCGGATAGCGAAGGAGCACGAACTCATCGTGTACGCCGATGAAATTTACGACCGTATAACCTACGAAGGCGCGCAGCACATACCCATGTCATCGATAGACCCGGATATACTCACGGTAAACTTTAACGGCCTCTCCAAGGCCTACCGCTCGGCGGGCTTCCGGGCCGGCTGGATGGCCCTGTCGGGGAACAAACGAATCGCCTCGGACTACCGGGAGGGGCTCGACATACTCACCAATATGCGGATCTGCGCCAACGTCCCGGCCCAGTACGGCATACAAACAGCGCTGGGCGGCTATCAGAGCATCAACGACCTCGTCCTGCCCGGCGGCAGGCTCAAGGAGCAGCGCGACACCGCGGTAAACCTCGTCAATGGGGTCCCCGGCCTCAGCGTGGTGATGCCCCAGGGGGCCCTCTACTGCTTCCCCCGGATCGATGTCAAACGCTTCAACATCACCGATGATCAGCGCTTCATTCTGGACCTGCTCCGGGAGCAGCATCTCCTGCTGGTCCAGGGCACGGGCTTCAACTGGAAGGAGCCGGACCACTTCCGCATCGTCTTCCTCCCGGACAGGGAAACCCTCACCGACGCGGTACGCCGCCTCGCGGTCTTTCTGGAACACTACCGGCAGGCCTGACGCCGCCTTTGGGCGCATCCCCGGCCCAGGAATCCCGCTTGCGCGGGGGAAGGGCCGGGCTATGCGGGGAAGAACCCGCTCTCGCGGGGGAGGCTTCGCGCCGTGGCTGCTCCGCACCCCTCCTATCCCTTGTGCGAAGAACCTCGCGGGCAAAAAAAAGGCGGTGCCTCTGGACGTCATATAGACCGCACCGCCATTAACTTGAGGAAGATCCTCCCGTCCTATCATGTATCGGCCCTTCACGAAAAATCTTGAGCGGCTGAAACGGAACATTTCAGCCCGGTAAATGCGGGCCTCCCCGGCGGCGGGGAGATAATGCCGGGCAAAGGTGGTATACTAGTCGAGTAATGGCGCCGTTATCCTTCAGGGTTCGATTCTGTTGCCTTCTCCTCCTCCTGCTCCTTCCGGCTCTGAAGACGGCTGGGGACGATCCAGGGGCCTTGCATATAGATCTCAAGACCGCCCCCTTCTACTACCGGGCCGGTTTCGATCCCGGCGAATTGAACCGCGTCCCCGGCCCCGCAGGGGGGCGCTGGCGGCGGCGGGAGCGCTTCCCCCCCGGCCCCCTCACCGTCCGGGACCTGGAGATTCCCGGCGCGGCCCGGCGGCCCTTCCTCTCCCTCCGGCCCTCCCCGGAGATGGAATTTACCTTCCTCATCCCCTTCAGCGTGGAGGCGGGGGACCGGGCGGGAGCCTCCACGCCGGGGCTCTACCTGGCCGCCCTGGGGGACAACTGGGCGGTCTACCTCAACGGCCGCCTCCTCCGGGAGGAGATTCACCTGGACGGCTCCGGGGCCATAGCGCTGCACCGCTTCCTTCCGGGCATAGCCCTGCCCCTGCCGGGGGAACTTATTCTGCCGGGGGAGAATATTCTTGCCCTGCGTATCCTGGGGGACCCTTCGGGGAGGCACACGGGCTTTTTCAGGGGCGGGGCCTTCTACCTGGGCGATTATGCGGCCATGCTGCGGCAGGACAGGGCCCCGGCGGAGGCCGCTATCGGGGCACTCCTCCTCTTCAGCGCCCTCCTCTTCTTCTGCCTCTACCTTTCCCGCAAAGACGAAAAACAGCACCTCTACTACGCCGCCTTCGCCTGCGCCTTTGCCCTGTACCAGTTGGCGGAAACCTCCCTCGCGTACGCCCTGATTCCCGACACGGCCCTGATCCTCCGCACGGGGCGGGCGGGCCTCTTCATGTCCCTGCCCCTCTTTATTTTTTACGCGGAGAGCCGCATACGCTCCGCCGAAGCCCCGGAAAAAAGGATACGGCTCCACGCAAAACTCTACTTCAGCTTCTGCCTCCTCCTGGCGGCCCTGCTCTTTGCGCTGCCCCTGAGCTACGAAGCGGAGATAAGCCTGATCTGGAAATGCGCCGCCCTTCCCCTGGCGCTCTTCACGGCGGTTTACGATTTTGCCCTGCCCTGGGCCGCCGCCCTTGCGCTGCGGGAGGACGGGGACCTCTCGAAGCTTGAAGGCGCCCTGATGGAACTCTGGGAAAGCCCCCCGGGGAATCTCCTCCTCTTTTCCGCGGCGCTTCTGGGGGCCGCCGTTTTTGACGGCCTTACGGCATTTGTGCGGGGGGGGCGGCCCTTCCTCACCGCCGCCGTCTGCGCCGCGTCCATTCCCGCCTCCGCCCTCATGCTCGCCCGGCGTTTCGTGCTCCTGCTCCGCCGGCTTGACGCCAGGGACCGGGAACTGGCGGAGGCGGGGGAAGCGGCGGAATCCCTCAAGGCCGCGGCGGAGGAGCGGGAGCGCCAGCTCGAACAGAAGGTCCGGGAACTCAGCGCCGCCCACACCAGAATCGTGGTAACCGAACAGCAGTACCAGGCCCTCTTTGAAGAAGACCGGGACCCCCTCGCCGTGCTGGACGGGAATCTCCGCTTCAAACGGGCAAATCCCGCGGCAATAAAACTCTACAGCCTTGAAAATGTGGATATTGAAAACAGAAGCACGGCCATTCCCACCCTGGCGGACAGGCTCTACCGGGGCGCGCCGGACCGGGCCATACTCATCGAACAATTCTGGAACAGCGTATACGCGCTCAAACTGAACAAGGCGCCGGTGGAACTGGAGGCCTTTGTGGAAACCCCGGAAAAGCGGCTGGACTGCACCCTCCGCCTTGCCTACCGCCTCTCGCCGGATTCGGGCTTTGAAATATTCGCCCGGAGCTTCATACACGAATCCTCCGCGGCCAGCGCGTACCGCCTTGATGTATCCACAAGCAAAGATACCTAAGACCAGGAAAGAGGGGAGGGGGCCGAGCCCCCTACGCCGGAGCCTCCTCCCCGCTTCGCGGGTCCGGGGTCTCCGGCTACCCCCGTGCGGGGCTCTGCCCCGCAACGCCCCGTCCTCTCTCCCCGTGCCC
>JAISQV010000141.1 GCA_031273985.1 Spirochaetaceae bacterium
CTCATCGACGCCGGTTACGATCCGCTGGATTACCGTTACTTTCTTTTGGGCGGCCATTACCGGAGCCAGCTTCAGTTTTCTTTCGAGGGCCTGGACGGGGCCCGGAACGCCCGGAGGTCGCTCCGAGAAAAGACCGCCGCCCTGGCGAAACGCGCCTCCGGGGCCCCCCCGCCGGATTCAGGCGGCGCGGCGGATTCAGCCGCGGGGTATCTTGCCGCCTTTCAACGGGCCCTGGAGGATGATCTTTCCACCCCCCGCGCCCTGGCAGAGTTGTGGGGGCTCCTCCGGGATACCGGCGTCCCTCCCCCGGCGGCGCTGGCGGCGGTCTTGGACATGGACCGGGTTCTGGGGCTCCGTCTGGCCGAGGCGGCGGACACGGGGGACGGCGCCGAAGCCGGGGAGATTGAGTCCCTCATTGCGGAGCGGGGCGCGGCCAAAAAGCTGAAGGATTATGTCCGGGCCGACGCCATACGGGAGCAGCTCCGGGGCCGGGGCGTTGTTCTGGAGGATGGTCCCGGTGGAACGGTTTGGCGCCGTCAGGGTTAAGGCCATGTACAGGCGGCCGCTATTGAGCCCGGACTTGTCCCGGAAAAGTGTGCATCCTGTAACGACCGGGAGTTTTACTTGTTTTCACTGAATGAGGACGCTTCTTCCAGCGGGGAATTCCGGGAGTTTTACCATGAGGCCTTTCCGATTCTTTTTCGGGTGGCCTGCCGTATAACCCGGAGCGAAGAGGCGGCGGAAGATCTTTGTCAGGAGGCCTTTTTCCGGCTCTACGAAAAGGGAATGGTTTTTCCCCGGAGGGAAGAAGCCAAGTTTTGGCTGATCCGGGTGGTGAAAAACGCCGCTCTGAACTACGCCAAGCGGAAGGAGCGGGAACGGAGGGCCTACCAGAGGGCTTTCCGGGAGTTGAAGCAGGAGCAGGAAGGCGGCGAGCGGGATCTGATCAATCAGGAAACCCGCATGGAAGTTCAGGATGCCCTGGACAAACTGCCCGATAATCTCCGTATGGTATTGATTTTGAAAGAATATGGAGAATTAAATTACCACGATATAGGGCAGGCCCTGGGCATCAGCGAGGGGAATGTCAAGGTCCGGGTGTTCCGGGCCCGGGAACGGCTGGCGGCGCTTATGAAAGCCTCCGGCGCCTTAGGGGAAACTTCCGGCCGCCGGGCCCCGGACGGGGCGGGGCTCCCCGCCGGAAACAAGGATGGTTAGTATGTGTCCCGATTCTCGCGTTCTTTCAGTTTACTTTGACGGGGAGCTTCCCAATCCCTGGAAAAAGCGGTTGGAGGATCACCTTGCCTCCTGTTCCCTGTGCCGGGAGAAGATAGCCCTCTACGGCAGCGTCCGGGCGCAGGATGACGGCAGGCTGCGGGAGGCCGAAGAAGAGGCCCGTGAGCGGGTGTGGCGCCGCCTCTCCGGAGAGAGGGCCCTTCCCCTGGTGGAAGCGCCCAAGCCGCGCTTTTCCCTGTGGCGGCGCAGCGTGTCCGTACCGCTCCCCGTGGCGGCGGCGCTGGCGCTGGCGATCCTGGCCCTGATTCTTGGCCGGGGGAGGAGTCCGGCGGCTCCCGAATCCGCCCTGGCGGCGGGGATCAGCGTGGATATTCCCGGCATCATGCCCGCGGCAAACATGAACGGGGCGCTTCAATACCTGGGAAACGAGGACAGCGCCGGCTTTGTCATCATCAGGCTGCCTGAAAACAGGAGTTTTACCTCCTCGGGAGAGTCCGCCATTCTCAAGGCCGCCGACTACACACGGAGAAACATTCCCCATGAAGGGCCGTAATTCGCCGTCCTCCCGCATGGTTCTTCTGGGAGGGCTCCTCCTCATCACGAGCCATGCGGCGGCGCAGGAGCTTTCCCTGGAAGAGATGTTCCCCGGCCTCCGCGACCGGGCCCTGGTGCTGGATATTGAGGCCCGGGTGGTGGGCGCGCAGCAGGAAGTCGACTGGAATGAGGAAAATTCCCAGGTTACCATTCCCGGACGGCCTGTGGGAATCAAACTGGTGGGAACCAATGTCGTGGTGGCCGTACAGTTTACCCCCTACCGGCGGAACGGGCAGAATTTTCTCGTGGCCCAGGGCCAGGTTTGGATCGATGTTCCCAACCAGGGTATTTCCTACCATACCAGTATTGAGACGATTCCCCTGGAATTTGGGGAGTCCGTGTACTTCTTCCCCCTGGGGCGGGGAAGTTCCCCCGAAGGCTCCCGCATCGAGATACGGGTTGCCATGCGGCCTTACGTGCCGGAAACCACTACGGAAAGCCCGGCCTTTGCCGGGGGGCAGGATCCCGCCGCCCCCGCCGGAACGGGCGTCCCCGCCGGAATCAGCCCCGGCGATGTTGAGAGATGAAGCGGGCTTTCCCCCCGTTTCTTCTGGGCCTGTTCCTCCTTGCCTGCGCCGGTGAAGATCCCCGCATAGACAGTATCCATCCCCGCATAGGCCGCATGGGGGAGATTCTCGCCCTGCAGGGGAATCATTTCGGCGATGAGCGGGGCGAGTCCTACGTTACCATCGCGGGGATAAGCCCTACGGCGTCTTCCTACCTTTCCTGGAGCGACAAACTCATTGTGTTCAGAACCCCCGAATTCGGGGAGTCCGGGCTTGTCTACGTGCACCGGGAGGGACGGAAGAGTAACGCCGCTCTTTTTGCCAATGAAGCCGCCATACCGGAGCCGGTTACCGGGGATGATTCCGGCCTGGAACCCCGGATCACCGCGCTGGAACCCGCGTCGGGCTCCGTGGGGAGTCTCGTAACGATACGGGGGCAAAACTTCGGCTCCGCCAAGGGGGGCAAGGTCTACTTTGCCTGGAGCGCCGAGGCCAGCTCCGCGGCCCCCGCCGGAACGGTCCCCTCCAGGGTGGAGGTTTCGGAAGGGGATTTCGGCTACGAAAGCTGGAGCGAGCGGGAGCTGCGTGTCCGGGTCCCCGACGGGGCGATCAGCGGGAATGTGGAGGTCCACACCCAGCGGGGCGCTTCGAGGCCCCTCTACTTTGAGGTGAACGGGAGGCCGGGGAGCAAAAGTTACCGGGACAAGCGGACCTATACCATCACCTGGTCGGTGGATGTGAGGGCGGAAGAAGCCTCCGCTCCCAATAACCTCTACCTCTGGCTCCCGCAGCCCGCCGGTTCCGCCGCCCAGCGGCCCGGAGAGCTGCTCCACCGCAGCGAGGAACCCTTCATCGAAAACTACCAGGGGCTGTCGCTCTTTAAGTTCAATAATCTGCGGGCCAATTCCGGCGTTTCCGTTTCCCTGGAGCGCCTCGTGGGGGTTTATTCCGTGGAAACGGCGCTGCGGCCCCAGGACATACGGCGCGGCGGGGGAGGGGCCCTGGAGGCGGCCTACACCCGGAGCGATCCCCTGATCCCCCAGGATGATCCCGCGCTGAAGGCCCGCTCCTCGGCGATAACCGGCAGGGAGCAGAATCCCTACCACCGGGCCCGGCTTATCTACGAGTGGATGATCGGTAATCTGGAAATAACGCCGGAAAACCGGGAAGGCGGCGTGGCCGAAGCCCTGGCCGAAGGAAAGGCCGGCCCCTGGCAGGCGGCGCTTCTCTTTTGCGGCCTCGTCCGGGCCGCCGGGGTGCCGGCCCTGCCCCTTTCCGGGGTGCTGGTGGATCGTAACCGGGAAACCCTCCGGCATTTCTGGGCGGAATTCTGGATTCAGGGTTTCGGCTGGGTCCCGGTGGATGTGGTTCTGGGGGCCGGAGCCGCGCCGCCCGGCTTCAACCTGAACCCGGAGCACGAATCCTGGTATTTCGGGAACATGGACAATCAGCGGATAACCTTTTCCCGGGGCGTCATTCCCCTTTCCCGCATGGAAGACCGGAGCCGCACCGTGTCCAGGGAGCGGGAGTATTCCCTGCAAAGCATCTGGGAGGAAGCCGCCGGGGGCATAGAGAGTTATTCATCACTGTGGGGTGATGTTACCATCACCGGAGTATACGTGGAGTAGGGCGGGAGGCTGCTATGGTTACGGTAATATCCCTGGGGGGATCCATCATCGCCCCAGGCGGGGTGGACGAAGAATTTCTCTTCCAGTTTGTTTCCCTGATCCGGGAGATTCTGGAATCCGACAGATCCCGGCGCTTCATTCTTGTTGCCGGCGGCGGCAGCCCCGCCCGCTCCTGGCAGCGGGCCTACTCGAATATCGCCGGACGCCTTGCCGCCGCCGCCCTTCCCGGCGAGGCGGACTGGATAGGGGTCATGGCTACCCGGCTCAACGCCCAGTTGGTGAAGGCTGTTTTCGGGGAATACTGCGTTCAGGATGTGGTTATCGATCCCGCCCGGGCGGGGCCCTTTGAGGGGCGGGTTCTGGTGGCGGCGGGCTGGAAACCGGGCTTTTCCTCGGACTACGACGCGGTGCTGCTGGCGGAGCGTTTCCGGGCGGACCGGGTGATCAATCTTTCCAATATTGCCCAGGTCTACACCGCCGACCCCGCGCAGGATCCCGGCGCGGAACCCATAGAGCGCATCTCCTGGGATGATTTCAGGGCCCTCGTGGGGGACGAGTGGGTTCCCGGCAAAAACGTGCCCTTCGATCCGGTGGCAAGCCGCCACGCGGCGAAAATCGGCCTCCCCGTGATCTGCGCCGCCGGGCGGGAC
>JAISQV010000192.1 GCA_031273985.1 Spirochaetaceae bacterium
GGTGATTAATAGTTTCCTCATGACCGGCAAACTCCCGCTTACGAGTGTAACACGGACCCGTAAAAAATTAAAGGCCGCCGGGCGCTTCGCGCAGAGAGCGGAAGGAGGGGGCCGGGCCCCCTGCGCCGGAGCCTCCTCCCCGCTTCGCGGGTCCGGGGTCTCCGGCTACCCCCTCTGCGGGGGAGCACGAAGGGCAGCCGCAGGCTGTCCACGGGGAAATTTGGCCTGCTCCGGCGCACGTAAATTTCCCATACACCATAAGTACCCTCCGCCTTTAGGCGGAGGAGTGCGCCGCGGCCCCCCGCAACGCCCCGGCCTTTTCCCGGAGTTTTGCGCAGCAAAACTCCCAGGCTGAAGCCGCTTTGCGGCTTCAGCCGCAAAGCCCCGTGCTCTCCCGCCCGGCGTTTACTGGTTTACAAATTCGGCGCCCCGCCGGTCCAGCACCCGGAGGTCGAGGAGGGAGAGGTAGAGGTAGGGATAGCCGTCCTCCTCGTAGATTTTGAGGACCCCTGTCGCCTGGACCCAGTCGTCTTCTCCGGGCTCGGGCGCGGCTTCCGGGCGCTGGTCCCACGCGACTTCAAAACCGGCGTTTCCGTCGGTGCCGCAGCAGCCGGGGCCGTAGCGGAGAACGAAGCAATAGGGCTCCCCGTCCTCGTAGTAGGGCTGCTCCGTCTTGTAGAGGCCCTCCAGCTTGATGGTCTTTCCCAGGTAGCTTTCGGCGTTGAGGTAGACATCGTTGGTCTGGGCAATGAACATCTTTTCTTTTATTTCCACCACGGGCCCCGAGGCGGCGGCTCTTACTTCGGCAAGGTCGCCGTGGAGCGGTGTGCCGGAACCGGCGCCGAGGGCGGCATCGGGGGCGGCGCCGAAGGGAGCATCGGGGCCTCCGCCCAGGAAGGTCCCGCCGGAGCCCCAGTCCGGGGGAAGGTTCTCAAGCGGGGGGGCCGGCTCCGCCGGGGCGTTCAGCCAGGCTTCCAGCAGGGCGCCGCTTATCGCCACCGACTGGGTGCCCGCCTGATTACGCGCTACGCCGGGGCCCCTCCCGCAGGCCGCCATGAGGACGGCGAGGGAAAGTATTACTGTTGTCTTCATGCCGTAACGTTTCTCCGTTTGATGTTGTTGATGAGCCAAAACAGGAAAAAGGCGAAGATGTTCATCAAGACTACGCTGGCGCCGGTGGGGGTCGCGTAGACATAGGAAATGACTATGCCCGTAAAGAAGCAGAGTATGGAGACGCAGACCGAGGAGATGGTAACGCTCCGCCAGCGTTTGAAGAGGCGCATACTGGTGAGGGCCGGAAAAATGATCAGCGCCGAGATGAGCATGGCCCCCATCATGCGCATTCCCAGGGCTATGGTGATGGCCGTGAGGAAAGCTATGAGCATATTGTAGAGGCCGGTTTTTACCCCTGTCGCCCTGGCAAAGGTTTCGTCAAAGGTGATGGCGAAGAGTTTGTGGTAAAACACGAGGAAGAGTATTACTACCGTTACGGAGAGCACGGCGCTGAGCTGCACATCGGATCCTTTCATGGCCAGGATGCTGCCAAAGAGGTAGTTGCATACATCGGTGTTCATCCCCGTGGTGCGGGAAATGATCACGACGCCTATGGCAAGGGAGCTGGTGGAAAAGAGGGCTATGGCGGCGTCTCCTTTTATGAGGCTCCGCTCCCCCAGGCGCAGGAGCAGGAAGGCTGCGGCCACGACAACGGGTATGGCCACGCTAAGGGGGGCGGCGTTGAGGGCGGTGGCCGCGGCCAGGGCGCCGAAGCCTACGTGGGAGAGGCCGTCCCCTATCATGGAGTAGCGCTTCAGGACGAGGCTTACGCCGAGCATGGCGGAGCAGATCGATACGAGGAAGCCCACCACGAAGGCCCGCACCAGAAAGGTGTAGGAGAACATTTCCCTCAGGACAGAAATCAAATCATTCATTACACGCCTCCTTGAGGCCGCCGTATTCTCTTCCCGCATCGGAATTGAGGTAATCGCCGGTTTCGCCGAAAAAAACCTGCCGGTTCTTTACGTGCAGTATGCGGTTGGCGTAGTGCAGCGCCGCCTGAATGTCGTGAGAAACCATGATGATGGTGATTCCCATTTCCTGATTTATTTTCTTGAGCAAAGCGTAGGCTTCCGCGGTGATCAGGGGGTCGAGGCCCGCGGCGGGCTCGTCCAGCACGAGGAGTTTCCGGGAGGCGCAGAGGGCCCGCGCAATGAGGACCCGCCGCTGCTGGCCGCCGGAGAGTTCCCGGTAACAGCGCTTTTTCAGGCCCCCTATCATGAGGCGCTCCATGGTCTCCTCCGCCCGCTGCTTTTCCCGGCGGGTGTAGAAGGGTCTAAGCCCCATGGCGCCTATACTCCCGGAAAGGACTATCTCCTCCACCCCCGCGGGAAAGTCGTTGCGCACGGCGGCCTCCTGGGACAGGTAGCCTATCTCGTTCCTCCGGATCTCATCACTCAGTTCCAGGGTCCCCTCCAGGGGGGAGAGGAGGCGCAGTATGCCTTTTACCAGGGTGCTTTTTCCGGAACCGTTTTCACCGACAATGCAGAGATAGTCCCCGGTGTCAACCTGAAAGGTGAGGTCCCGGACAACGATATGCCCGTCGTAGCCCAGGGAGACCCCCCGGCAGTCAATCAACATACGCGCTCCTCTCAAAAAAATCAACGCGGAGCCGCCCTGCCAATGCGGGCGGCTCCGCTAACACAGTTGCTAACGCAGAGCTGCTCTGCTAACGCAGTGCTGCTTTGCTAGCGCAAAGCTTCGCGCAGGCGGCCCACGTTGGCCTGCTGGAGTTCCAGGTAGGTTACGCCCCGCTCAAAGTCCCGTTTTGTTATGTTGTGGGCCGAATGGAGCAGCAGCTTCCGCGCCCCCGTGGCTTCGCAGATAGTATCGGTGATGCGCTCGTTGGAAAGCTCGATGTGGAACACCACAGGTATCCTTTCGTCCCTCACCTTGTTGATGAGGAAGGCAATGGTCGCCGCGCTGGCCTCGGTTTCCGTGGAACAGCCGGGGAAGGCGGCGAAGTAGGAGAGGCCGTAGGCGTCGGCGAAGTAGCGGAAGGGGAAACGGTCCCCCAGGATGATGGTCCTGCGGCTGGCCTGGTTCACCACTTCCCGGAAGGCCGCGTCCAGGGCCCGTAACTGGGCCGTGTAGGCCGCCGCGTTCTGCCGGAAAAACTCCGCATTCGCCGGGTCCGCCTCGGAGAGGGCCTCGGTTATGGCCTCCACGAGCGTTATGGCGTTCCTCGGGGAGGTCCAGATATGCTCGTCCAGCTCCGCTTCCCCCTCCCCGTGATCGTGGCCTATCATGTCCGCTGCAATCTCGGCGGCGCCCCAATCGGCGGGATAGTAGGTAGGCCAATTTACCAGGTTTTCCAGCATGGGTTCAAAGCCATCATCTCCGTAGTAAACGTGGAAATGATGCAGGTCTGCCGTGGGGCCTATGTTGTGATCGCTGAATTGCAGGTACCGGGGAGCCCCGTTGGTTGGACCGGCGGCTTCAAACTGATACCGTACGCCCCGCTCTCCGTCGCCGTAGTCCAGAATGGCGTAACCCCGGTAGCGGTACTGAACCGTGACATTTCTCTGGCCGGTGTACCAAGTGATGCGATCCCCCCGGATTACCAAGCGGTCGTAATTCGTCCGGTAGCCGGTCAGATAGTATTGTTTATACTCCGCCGCCGTTTTACTGTCATCATCTTCGGCCTTATGTTCAAAGACTTCTTCCAGGGCCCCGTTTACCACATAGGGGTATCCCGACTGCCACTCCCCTTCCCAGTCACCGAGGGTAGGGCGATCCCGTATGTCGCGGTCTTCAAAAATAGATGAGTTATGCCCGTGATCGTGGCCTTCCTCCTCGTCCTGCATACCCTCCACGACAAGCTCCTCCACCACGTCAACCTTGTCCATGAGGGGGAGTATCCGCATGGATTCCGTGGGCATGGAATCCAGTATGTAATCCACCCAGGCGTCGGATTCGCCGCCTATGTAGATAAAGAGCGCTGAGTTGCGGACCCGGATTATATCCTGGGGCGTCGGCTCAAAGGAGTGGCTCTCCGCCGCCGGGGGCAG
>JAISQV010000239.1 GCA_031273985.1 Spirochaetaceae bacterium
CATCGCCGGAATCATCGGGGTCGGCATCTGGGTTGGTGTTATCCAGACCAAGGTGAGCAGTCATGCCGAAGCCGTTACCGCCATGAAATCAGACCACGATCTGCTCATACGGCTTGACGGGAAAGTCAGCCTGATACTTCAAAAGCTGGAAAAAATAAGCGCTGGAATTTAGCCCCCGGCTGGGGGGGGGGGGGGCGTTTCGGGGGGGACTTCCCCCGAAATGGGGGTATCGACAGACCCCGCAGGGCCGCAGGCCCGAGTAGGCTCCGGCGCAGGGGGCTCAAGAACCCGCTTGCGCGGGGGAGCCCTCCTGCCTCCTCATTCCTACCTCTTCACTCACTTTCCCCCGCCTTATTGACAAGTTGCCGCCCATCTGCTACAGTATTCCTTATCTTTTGGAGGGCAGTTGGCGGACAGGGATTTACGAATTAACGAGCAGATCCGGGTGCGGGAAGTGCGCCTTATCCGGGACGAGGGGGATCAGCAGGTCCTGCCCACCCAGGAGGCCCTGGCTTTGGCACGGGAACTGGGCCTGGACCTGGTGGAGGTGGCTCCCCAGGCGAGCCCGCCGGTGGTAAAGATCCTGGATTACGGCAAGTTCAAATTCGAAAACGAAAAGAAGGTCAGGGATTCCCGGAAGAAGCAGAAGCAGCTCAAACTGAAAGAGATACGGATGCAGCCCAAGATTGATGATCACGATTTGGATTTCAAGTCCAAGCATGTGCGGGAATTTTTGGGCGAAGGCAACAAGGTCAAGGTAACGGTGCGTTTCCGGGGCCGGGAGCTTGCCCACACGGAACTGGGCCTGGACGTGTTGAAGGATGTATTGAAGCGGATCGAAGGGGAATATGTGATGGATAAGTCTCCCGCCATGGAAGGCCGGTTCATGTCCATGGTTTTAAGCCCCAAGGCCGTGCGAACACCCGGCGGGCAGCCCAAGGCGGCGCCCGTGGCGTCCCCTGCGGCGCCGCAAACCGCACCGTAAATGCCGGCCCTTCGGCACATTTGAGTAACAGGGCGCCGCGGAAAAGCGGGGCCGCAACAGGGGTAGATTATGCCTAAGATGAAGACCAGAAAGAGCGCGGCCAAACGTTACTCCTTCACCGGGAGCGGAAAGGTCAAGTACAAAAAACAGAATCTCCGCCATATTCTGACGAAAAAGTCCGCCAAGCGGAAACGGAATCTGCGGCATCCGGGGATTCTTTCCAGCGACAATGTGGGGGTTATCCGCAAGCGCCTTTTGCCCTACGGCTGAGGCGGACCCAAAAAGCAGCGGGCCGGGGGCCCGCCGGAGCGATTTTGCACAAAAGGAAAGGGGTTGAGATATGTCAAGAGCGGTAGACGGGTCCCGGAGGCGGGATCATCGTAAAAAGATACTCAAACAGGCCAAGGGCTACTGGGGCAGGCGGCATTCGAACTATAAAACGGCCAAAGATGCGGTTACCAAGGCCCTCTTCTATGCCTACCGGGACAGGAAGGATCGCAAGGGGAATTTCCGCCGCCTGTGGATAGTGCGGATAAACGCCGCCTGCCGGGAGGAGGGCCTGAGCTATTCCCGTTTCATCGCGGGACTCGCCTCGGCGGGGATCACCATCAACCGCAAGGCGCTGGCCCATCTTGCCCTGGAGGATCAGGCTGCCTTTAAGGCAGTGGTCGTTCAGGTAAAAACAGCGCTGGGGGCCTAGATCATGGTTACCCTCGATCAAATCAAACTGCTGGAAGCCAAGGTTGCCAGGACCATAGAGATTGTGAACCAGGTTACCGGGGAAAATTCCTACCTGAAGGGCAAGCTGGAAACCTATCAGAAACGGATTGATGAGCTCGAGGTACTGATTCAGCGTTTCAAGGAAGACCAGGGGCGTATTGAAGAAGGGATCATGTCCACCCTGGACCGGCTGAACAAGTTTGAAGAGGCCGTGGAAGGCGGCGCCAGGGAGGAGCCTCCTGCCGCCGAAGAACCGCCGCCCGCAAAAAGGCCGGAGCCTGAGCCCCTTCATATTGTCGCCAATGACGACACGGCCCCCGCTGCGGCCTATATCCCGGCGGAGGAAGATGCGGACGACCCCCTTATTTTTGATGAAGGTGATGATACGGGTGACGCCGCCCTCAGCAACAATTCGGAACTGGACATTTTTTAGGAGCCTCTGTGGCGAAAAGTGACCTCCGTATTGATATATTGGGGACTTCCTTTTCGATTTCCGCCGATGAGGATAGAGCTTACCTCGAAAGCCTGTTGAATTATTACCGTATAAAAGTTGAAAATACCCGGAAAAGAACCGGCCTCCAGGATCCCCTGAAGTTGGCCCTGGTAACGGGTTTTTTACTCTGCGATGATATTTTTAAGGGAAAAGCCGGGGAGGAGCAGGACGAGGCGGAGCGGCTGACCCTGGACCTTATCAGCCGCATCGATGCGGCGCTTTCTGTGGGGGAGACCGCCGCCTCCTCCGATGGCGGTGAGGCTTCGGAAGGGTCCCCGGCGGAGCGCGAGAGGCTGCCTTTCTTCAAACTGGAAAACACGGTAAAGCATTATGCCTGGGGCTCCCCCCGCTGGATACCCCGGCTTCTCAATCAGCCCAATGAAAAGGCCGAACCCTGGGCGGAACTCTGGATGGGGGTTAACCCCGCGGGCCCCTCCCAGGCCGGAGAGGAGGGGGAGCGCCGATCCCTGGGGGAGATCATCGCCGAGTACCCGGATTATTATCTGGGGGCGGAGCTTCGCCGGAATTTCGGGACCCTGCCCTTTCTCTTCAAGCTCCTCGCCGCGGGAAAACCTCTCTCCATTCAGGCCCACCCCGGGGAGGAACAGGCCCGGCGCGGCTGGGAAAGGGAGAATCAGGCGGGCCTCCCCCCGGAGTCCCCGGAGCGGAACTACCGGGACCCCAACGGCAAGCCGGAACTGCTTTGCGCCCTGGGGAATTTCCGGGCCCTCTGCGGCTTCCGGGAGCGCCAGGACATAAGGCGGCTCTTTGAAATCTTCGGCGGCGAAGATTTTGACGGGGACGGGGTGAAGCCTTCGGAGGCGCTTAAAGACGCCCTGCTGGACTTGAAAGACGCCCTCGCCGGGGAGGAGGGCCTGCGGGATATGCTGGGCCTGCTCCTGGGCCTGGACGCCGAAACCCGCCGCGACCTGGGGGTCTATGCCCTGGCCCAGGCGCCGCAGTTGGAGGAGGCCCACCCGGAGTACGCCGGGGAATGGCGGGCCATAGCCGGGCTGGCGGAGCTGTACCCTGATGATCCGGGAATTCTGGCGCCCCTTTTCCTCAATCTGTTGCGGCTCAAAACAGGAGAGGCGATTTTTCTCCCCCCCGGCGTACTTCACGCCTACCTTGAGGGATTCGGCCTGGAGTTGCAGGCCGATTCGGATAATATCATACGGGGGGGACTTACGGCAAAGCATATTGATGTGGAGGAGCTCTTCACGATACTGCGCTTTACCCCCTATCAACCCGCCATTCTCCAGGGTGCGGAGTTGAGCGCCGCCAAAGGCTGGCACACGTACCGGGCTGTCTGCCGGGAATTTTCCCTCTACTTTGCCCAGAGCTGGGGGGAGTCCCTGGCCCTTCCGCCGGGGCCTGTCATCGTATTGGTAACCCAGGGAGAGGCCCGGCTTTTCACAGAAAAAGGGGAAGAACTGCTCCTGGGGCCGGGTGAAAGCGCCTTTGCCGCGCCGGGGGCGGCGCATCTGGAGGGGAGCTTTACGGCCTTTGCCGCAGGCCCCGGCGCATACCACTGATTCTTTGCGGCCCTTCATGAAAATTCTGGTAGACGCGGACTCCTGCCCCCGGCCCGTCCGGGACCTGGTGTTGCGGACCGCCGCCAAAAGGGAGTTTCCCGTCATTTTTGCGGCAAACCGGCCCATACCGGGTGCAGCCGGACCCGGCGTCCGGATGGAGCTGTGCCCGCCGGAAGAAGGCTCTGCGGACGACCGCCTCGTGGAACTCGCCGCGCCGGGGGATCTCGCCATAACCAGGGACATAGCCCTCGCCGAAAGGCTCCTGGAAAAGGCCGTGCGGACCCTGGACGACCGGGGAAGGCGCTACACGGGGGAAACTATACGGGAACGGCTCTCCATCAGGAATTTTACGGTGGCCCTGGCCGAATCCGGCCTTGGGGCGGAACGGCAGGCGGTTTACGGAAAGCGGGAACTCAAGACCTTCGCCGATGCCTTTGACCGGGAACTTTCCCGCCTGCGCACGGAGGGCGGCGCGGGAACGGAGCCTGGCGGAATGACCTAGCCAAAACGCAGCCCGAGCCGCCTACCGGCGGTGAAGCGTTAACAGTCCTGTTATGTGCAGTAAAAACCTGTTACGAAGCGCTCAGCCATGGACGGCTGGGCGTATTCTATTGGCTCTGTCTGCTACGAAACGTCACGCCATGAACGGTGGGCAGAATTGTCTCCACTAGAACATTCATAATCCAATGGAACAAATTCTACTATTTAATTAAATGCTTCAGTACTATATGCGACCGTTATCTCTTGATCGCTTATCAAATAAGTCTCTTCACTTTTGAGGCCGTCATTCGGCCAGCCCAAGTCAAGACATATCCGTATCGGAATCCGTTCATCCCGCATATTCTTTATAGACTCCGTGTCAAGCAGGTCACTATAGTCTGCGCTAACAGTACCGTCAGATGCAACAGTTACTTCTTCATGATGATAACCACTAGAATTGAACGCATTCATACCATTAATTTTTTGTGACCACCCGAAATAGACTTTTACTGTTTTTCCAACATAATCAGTCAAACCGGTAACTGTTATTATAAAAATATCATCGCCTCCACCGGGGGTCCCATTATCACAACTAATAACCGTAATCCCCAATACCAGCATAATTGCCAGTATTCCCACAAAAACAAAACCGTTCTTCTTCATTATCAAGAACCCCTTTGCGGTCTTTCCCGCCGTTATTATAAAAAGCCGGTATACCCCATACGGAGATACCCGCCTTTTTTTGCGAAAGAATGAGAAAGGTTATTTTGCAGTATAAAATAACAGGGCAACTTACCTACAGGAAACTGCATAAAAT
This sequence comes from Spirochaetaceae bacterium, assembly GCA_031273985.1. GTDB lineage: Bacteria > Spirochaetota > Spirochaetia > Treponematales > Breznakiellaceae > JAISQV01. Next base: position 5,031 of record JAISQV010000239.1, read on the forward strand.
GAAAGGAAATGGAAAAAAAGTGTAAATTTATGCTGTTAGCTACTTGACAAGAATGATGAACTGCCCATAATTCCTTGGTTCCTTGGTTCCTTGGTTCCTTGGTTCCTTGGTTCCTTGGTTCCTTGGTTCCTTGGTTCCTTGGTTCCTTGGTTCCTTGGTTCCTTGGTTCCTTGGTTCCTTGGTTCCT
>JAISQV010000262.1 GCA_031273985.1 Spirochaetaceae bacterium
GAGTATCCTGAAGTACAGGGTGAAGCACAGCTTCCGCCCCAGTTCCCTGTCGAGACGGCGCTGTATCCTGCCGGGAAGAATGCCCCGGCGCTTGAGAAAAATCTGGGAAAGGCCGGTCCAGCCGGGCTTTAACAGGGCGCGTTCCGGCGTGGACACCAGAGCCGCGTGCTCCGGCAGGAGGGGCCGGGGGCCTACAAAGCTTTCCAGCCCCATAAGAATAAAGACTATTTCGGGAATTTCATCCAGGTGGGTTTTGCGCAAAAAACCGCCCCAGGGGGGAATGCGCTCCGTCTCCAGGTGTGCCCTGCCCGGAGAAGCGCCGCGCCGCCGGCCGTACATGGTTTGCAGTTTAACGTGGGTGAACAGTTTTCCTCCCTGCCCGGCCCTTTGGGAGACATAAAAGATCCTTCGGAATACGGCAAGCTCGGGGAGCAGCAGCAGCACAAAAATCAGCAGGGCAAAGGGCAGCAGGACAAGGGCGAACAAAAAATCCATGATCCGTATGACGCGGGCATTCCGGGCCCTCAGCATGACAGATCCGCCCGGATTCGCTCGAAGGGCAGTCCCGCAAAGCCGAAAGCTTTTTCCGGGGAGCGCCGCGCAAGGCCCGCATCGCCGGTAGTTATATAGATATTCCGGGCCCCGCCGGAAAGCCCGCCCTCCCGAAAGGCGGAAAGCCGCCGCAGGCATTCATCCAGCAAGGGGCGGCCGGGGTCCAGTATATTCACTGAGGAGAACATCTTTTGTATGATGGGGGATACCGCGGGATAATGGGTGCAGGCCAAAACCAGCAGATCGATGCCGCCCAGCCGGGCAAAAGTTTTTTCCAGCACCGGAGGGACGCCGTCAAAATCCCCCGCCTCAATGAGGGCGGAAAGCTCCTGGGCGGGACAGGCGGAAACGCTGTTTCCCGCGTCTTCCAGGGCTTTTTGGTATATGCCGCTTTGAATGGTACGGATTCCGCCGATTATACCGGCCCTGAGCCCCGCCGGGAGGGGGGAGGCAAGAAAAAAGTGAATCAGGCTCAGCAGTTCCACTCCGCCGCTGAGGGAGACGGGGGCAGGCAGAATGCTTGACATGGCGTTACAGGCCACGGCGACGGTTCGTATCCCCCGGCGGGAAGCGAAGGCGGCAATATCCTGTAAGCGCGCCGCAAGTTCTCCGGGGCTTTGCCGTCCGTAAGGCACGCTGCCGGAATCCGAAAGGTACAATAGCGGCGCTTCGGGAAACGCGGAGCGGAGGCTCTGAAAAAGCGGAAGGCCCCCTATGCCCCAGTCCATCACCATCAGAAGGGCGCCCGTTTCCCGCATACCAGCCCCGCCGTACTGCCCCTCAGCCCCGCGCCGAGGATTCTAAAGCGCTCAATATAAAATTTGCCTTTAATCATCGCCCTGGCATCCGAAAGGCTTCTGCGCGGATGCTCCCGCACCAGTCGCCGCCACGCAGCGCTCCGGGTAAGGCGCCGTAATTTTTTGTAGTAGCCCCGGTTCCTCATGTGGTGAATACGGACCGCCGCCCATGCCGCAAGGTATCCGGGGAAGTACAGGGGGTTGAAAGAGCCCGCGAAAAGATCGACAAGAATAAAGACGCCGTCTTTTTTAAGCACCCGGTAGATTTCATCCAGCGCCCTGTCCCATGCCATGTAGCGGAAGCTTAACAGTGAAATAACCATATCAAAACTGCCGTCTCCGAAGGGCATGGATTCCGCGGCCCCCCGGAGCAGAACCACGCCCCCGCCCAGATTCTTTTCCGCGATGGAACACATGACGGGGCTTGGTTCAAGGGCGTAGCGTTCCGGCACCGTTCCCTCAAGGGCCTTTGAGAGATAACCGTTGCCGCAGCCCAAATCCAAAAGGGAGCGGGGCTTTTTTTCCCGCACCAGGCCCCGTATCCAGGGCCATTCAAAAAGCCTTACGCCAATATCGCCGAAGACGGCGGCATAATCCTCCGCCACCGGATCGTAGGGTTCCATGGAGAAAATGATGGCGCTTTTTACCGGGGCCGGTCAATCCCCGCGCCGGCAGGAGTCAATCACTTCGATTCGGAATAGGGGCGCATCCCCGGCGCTTCGCACCGGGGACCGGGCTATCCGCTTCAATTTTTTTTGCCCTATAGGGGCAAAAAAAGATTTCCGCTTCTATCCCTTGCGCGGGCTTTCCGGCAGGTTTCATATCCCGAATCGAAACCAATCGGCTCCCGTTGACTCGATGTTGTTTTTGCTTTACCCCTTTGGCATGATCGTTTTTTTGGTTAAACCGCACCCTCCGTCTGAGATCATGAACAGGGTTTCGCCCCTGACCGAGGCGTACAAATACGCCTGGGAGCCGATAGCGCTAAAAATTATGAGCGGCCTCATAAAAGATCAATTTCCCGGAACAGAGACGGAAATTTGGCATTTGATTAGCGGGGACGACAGGGATCCCTTTTTCAGGGCGGTCAGGACAAAAAACCCGGACCTGGTTGTTTTTAGCGAACTGGATCTGTTGGTCAGCGGCGTTAATTCCCTGGCGGAGGGGATCAAAAACATAAACCCCGCCATTGTTACGGTGGCGGGCGGGAAACAGAGTTCCGCCCTGCGAAAGGGAGACCTCTTCCCCTTCCGGCATATTGACGCCGCCTTCAGGGGCGGCCCCGGCGCGCTGCTGCGCTATATGGAAAGGATGCCGGGGAAGGCGGATTACATTGCGGGGGAGATAAAAATTGATGAGCGGGGAAGGGTTTGTGACGACGGCGCGCAGGGCGAGCGGCCCCACCTGGCCCGGCCCTTCGACCATGTGGAAATGAGAAAGACGGCTGTGGCGAATCAGACCATGGAATCCTATATCAGTGAATGGCAGTCCCATCCCTCCGTGCTGGAGGGCCCCATCCGCACGAGTCCCTGTTACTTCGGCGAAGGCTGCCCGTATCAGTGCGCCTTCTGCCAGTCGCCGCTGGAGTTTGACCGCAAACCGGCCCTGCTCTGCGGCCCCCGCGAAACTGCCGGGGAAATAGCCTGGCTCATGAAAAACCACGGGGTGAACAATTTCTTTTCCCTGGAAGCCAACATGAATTTGAACAATTTACGGGAGGTGTACAGGGTGCTGGAGGAGGGCTTCGGCATCCCCTATGCCGCCGTATCAGGTTTTATACGCGCCCCGGATGTGGTGAAGGCCGGGAAGGAAAACCTGCTGCGGGAGCTTGTGCAAAGGGGGCTGCGCGTATTATCCGTGGGCCTGGACATACCGGCGGACAGTAAAACCGATGTGTACCGCAAATCATTTTCCTACGGGGATATGCGGGAATCCCTAGACCTGTGCAAAGAATACGGTATCCTTGTTTTGGGAACCGTTGTGGGGGACCCCGGCAGGAGCCGCGAAGAATTTGCCTTTCAGCTTGAGGCCCTTAAATCCCTGCCCGTGGCCGACATAGACATCCGGCTTGCCATGGCGATACGGAACACGGCGTATTACCGGGAAAACAAAAAGTACCTGCTCCACGATCCCGACGGGCCGGATAAGGGGCGGGACTATTTTGACCGGCAAAATTACCGCTACCAGACGATACAATACCCCGGAAAGATAAGCCCCGGCGAGACCTACG
>JAISQV010000265.1 GCA_031273985.1 Spirochaetaceae bacterium
TACGCCCGGCCCACGGTGCCGGGCTACCCCCTCTGCGGGGGAGCACGATGGGCAGCCGCAGGCTGTCTGCGGGAAAATTTGACCTGCTCCGGCGCACATAAATTCCCCATGTACCATAAGTACCTTCCGCCTTTGGGCGGAGGAGTGCGCCGCGGCCCCCCGCAACGCCCCCCATCCCCGGAGTTTGCGCGGAGCGCTATGGGGGGCCGGCCCCCATATGCGTATACTTATGAAGAAATTAACCACGAAAAGCACGAAAGATACGAAAAGAAGAGGAATAATGAGATGATTACTAGCAAAAATTTCGTGCTTTTCGTGTCTTTCGTGGTTAAAATGAATCACCACAGACCCCCGCACGGACGGATAGAGAGAACAACGATAAAATAGCGTTTTCATCTATCTTTTCTCTATTTTTCTCACAAACCGATGAAGAATTGAGGTGTAAATTCTGAATATCGAAGCAAAAGTCCGTGTTTTCCGTGAGGTCTACTTTCCCTTAGTTCCATAGCGGGAAAGTGGTTATAAAAATTCTAAGAGCTTATCCCGGTTCATCCAGGGCTTATTCCCGGATAAGCTCTAAAGATAACTATGCCTTCTCCAACGTGCTTCGGCGGGTGGATAAGTACGCGCAAAGCGGCACAAATGGTAAAAATTTGTCCCTATGCATAGATTCACATATAGAACAAAGACCGTGTACTGCTTACGCTGCGGGCGCTTTAGCGCCCGCAGCGTAAAACCCACTCCCGCAAGGCAGATTGGGGCGGGGCTTAACGCCCCGCCCCAATCTGCCGATACTACGGGTATGAAACGACTCATAGCCCTTGTGGTAACCGGCCTCGGAATTGCGGCGTTTTGCGCGGGCCAGACCCCTCCCCGATACGGCATATTCCGGCAGGAAGGCATGGCCTCCTGGTACGGGGCGGAATTCGCGGGCCGCGCCACCGCCTCGGGGGAAGTGTTCAACCCCGGCCTTTTGACGGCGGCCCACCCCACGCTGCCCTTCGGTACCATGCTGAGAGTAACCAACCGGCACAACAACCGGCAGGTTACGGTGAGGGTGAACGACCGGGGGCCCTTTGCCTCGGCCCGAATCATCGATCTTTCCCAGGCAGCGGCGGCGCAGCTCGATATGCTGAACGCCGGCGTCGCGCCGGTCCTGGTGGAAAGCGTGAGTCAGGTGGCCCTGCCCCCCGCGGCGGATTCCTCCTGGCGCCAGCCGGGGGCTCAAAGCGCCGCCGCGCCGCCGTCCCAGGCTCCCTCCCCGGCTCAGCAGCGTTCCGGACCCTACTACGATGAAGAGTTGGGCGGCACGGTGCTTCAGCCCCTGGATGGCTCCGCTCCCATCATTTCACGGAACGGAGCGGAACCTTCCCGCCCCGTCCAGTCCTATCAGAACCAAAACCGGCAGGATGTCCAGAACTACCAGAACAGCCAGGTCTACCAGCCCGCGCCAAATTACCAGGTCATACCGGGGCCCATCATTGTGTACCAGTCCGTGCCCGCTCCGGCGGGGACCCAAAGTTACGGCCCCGCGGTAAGCACGGCTCCTGTCTATCAAAGCCCGGCCCAGCCCGCCCAGGCAGCCCAGCCCGCCGCTCCGGCTCAGCCGGCCCCGCCCGCCCAGGCGGCGCAGACCAGGGGACCGGCGTTGATTCTGCCCGCGCTGCCCCAGGCGGGGAGCGGTAAAAACTACCGCATACAGGTGGGCTCTTTCAGATCCCCCCGGAACGCGGTAGAGGCCTTTGACAAACTGAAAAGTGCGGGCTTAAACCCCGCCTACGAGCGGAACGGCGACTATTACCGGGTGGTGCTTGCCGGGCTCAGGCCGGAGGACGTGCCGGGAACGGCGGAAAAACTGGGGGCCGCGGGCTTCCGGGAAGCCCTGATCCGCGAGGAGTAAGCGCCGGGGGTGCCCCGGAACATTACCGGGCCCTCCGGCCCGGTTGAGAAACAGGGTGCGCGGATAGCCGGGCCTTGAGAATAAGCTCGGGCCGGTACTCAAAGTGCATGGTGTCAAAATGGTACCATTTGCCGCCCCAAATGAATCCCTGCTTTTCAAAAATGGCTACAATGGCTTGGGGAATGGCGTTCCTGTACTCCTCCGCGCCCCGGGGCTCCCACTGCCAGTAGTGGCTGGGGCCCACGGCTATATCTACGGCAATGCCAAAGGAATGGGCGCTGAGGCGGCGGGAACCGGCAATGGGGCGGTAGTTGAAGCCGCCCCCCGGAGGAAGCAGATAGCGCCGGTATTCGGGCCCCAGGGTTTCAAGCCCGGCGATTACCGCCTCCAGTTTTGTATCCACGCCGAAGCGGGTGCTCATCAACAGCCGGGGGCCCCCCAGCGAAGGCATCCACTGAACCGGCCTGAGACGGGCGCGGACCTCCTCCTCGCTGCCGCCGTAGAGGGCCCTGAAAAAAGCATGGGGGCGAAACCTGCCGGGATCGTAATTACGGGCCGGGAACATACCGGCTTCTCCCAGGGGATAGGGGAGGGAAAGCATATCCTCAAGGTCCGGATCATCGAGGAGGGCGGCGAAATCTTTTTCTTTCCCGTCATCGTAGGGGATCAGGATTCCGCCGGGGAATCGCAGGCCCCTTTCACCGTCTATTTCAAAGGCCCCCGGATACGCGGCGGCGAGGATCGCAAGATCATCCTCCGGGTCCGGGCGGACAGGGGCGGAAACAAGGATGAGTCCCAGGACAAGTAAAAAAGACGCGGGCTTTTTCATGGCGCTTTTGCCTCGGGAAAATAATGATCCCTGGGGGGAATCCGGTCAATGGCCCCGGCAGGCCTGCCCGCCGGAGGCGGGCTCGCGCAAGGGATAGAGCGGAAATCCTTTTATGCCCGGCACGGGCATAAAAGATTGCAGCGATAGCCCGGTTTGCGGCGTTTACGCCGCAAATGCGCCCTCTTAATTCTTCCCCTTCTAACTCCTCTCCATTTATCTTCTACCTCCTCCCTGCGCGAAGCTTGCTTTCCCTGCCCGTTCCGGCTATAGTGGCTAACTGATCATTCGGGGTGGTTCGTGTTCCGCGGGGCGGGGCGCGGGCCTGAGATCATACCCGCTGAACCTGATCCGGGTAATGCCGGCGTAGGGAGCCCTCTTGCCGTTCCGCGGCCCCCGTCATCATCTGCGTTGAGGAGCCTTATTATGTATCATCGTACTGTGCGGCGGGCCTGGCTGCGCGCCGCGGCGGCCCTGCTTGTGTGCTGCGCGCCGCTTCTTTCCTGCGCCGGGCGGGAGGCGGCGAATGAGGTGGCCGTCTGGACCTACGATTCCTTTAATTCCGAGTGGGGGCCGGGACCGGAGGCGGCGCGGATCTTCACGGAGCAGACGGGCATAGCGCTGCGCTGGGTCAACCACGGCGACGCGGGGGAACTCCTGTCCCGGCTGCTTATCGAGGGGGAGGAGGCCGGGGCCGATATTATTCTGGGGCTGGACCAGAATCTGGCGGACCGGGCCCTGGCTTCGGGCTTCTTCGAAGCCTACACGCCCGTGGGGGCGGAGCGGATCTTTCCCGAGCTGGTGCTGGACCCCTCCTTCAGGCTGATTCCCTTTGACTACAGTTACTTTGCCATCGTCTACGATTCGGAGCTGGTCCCCGTGCCGCCGGCGAGTCTTGAGGACCTGACGAAGGCCGAATTCCGGGGAAGGCTGATCCTGATGGACCCCCGGACCTCCTCGCCGGGGCTGGGCTTCCTGGCCTGGACCCAGGAAATTTACGGGGAAGCGTGGCCCGATTACTGGCGGCGCCTGCGGCCCTCCATTCTTACGGTCGCCGAGGGATGGGGTTCCGGCTACGGGCTCTTTACTTCCGGTGAGGCGCCGCTGGTGCTTTCCTACACGACGAGCCCCGGTTACCACCTGGAGTACGAGGGGACGGAGCGTTTCCAAGCGGCGATCTTTTCCCAGGGGCACCCCCTGCAGATCGAGGCGGCGGGCCTGCTGAAGACGGCGAAAAACCGGGCAAACGCGGAGGCTTTCCTCAACTTTATGCTGGGCGATGATTTTCAGAATCTCATACCCCTTTCCAACTGGATGTACCCGGTAATACCGGCGGAGCTGCCCGAATCTTTCCGCATCAACCCCAAGAGCGAAAAGGCGCTGCGGCCCCGCCCGCCCACGGAGGGGGACCTGGACCGGTGGGCCGCTCTTTTCCAGGGTTAAAGCCCGGTACTGCGGGCACCGGGGGCGGTGCGGGGGGGCGGCCCGGTACGGGGGGGCTCCTCCCCTGGGTTCTGGCCCTCCCCCCCCTGGGGGCGGTCTTCTGTTTCTTCGTGCTGCCCTACCTCGCCGCCCTGGCCCTCCCCGGCTTTGGCGGCGGCAGGGCGGGGCTTCCCCCAAGCCTCGTGCCGGTAACGCTGTTCACCCTGAAACAGGCCCTGCTCTCCACCCTGCTGGCCCTGCTTCTGGGCCTGCCGGGGGCCTGGTTCGGTTTTTTCCGCCGCCGCCTGCGGGCCCTCCTGGGCATACCCTTCGCCCTGCCGCCTATTCTCGTGGTGCTGGCCTTCGTGCTTTTCCTGGGGAATTCCGGCTGGCTGGGCCGTTTTCAGGCCTTTCTCGGCGGCCCCCCCCTCAGGGTGCTCTACCGGCCCCTGGCGGTGGTGCTGGCCCACGGTTTCTACAATGCCCCCATCGTGATACGCCTCGCCGGGGACGGGATAGCCCAGGCCCGGCGGCACTGGTCCCAGGCGGCGGCGAGTCTCGGGGCCGCTCCCGCCGGGGCCGCCTTCACAGTGATACTCCCCCTGGCGGCCCCCTCGGTGCTTGCGTCGGCGCTTTTGGTCTTTTTGTACAGTTTTACAAGTTTTGCCGTGGTGCTGGTGCTGGGCGGGGGGCCGGCGGCGACAACCCTGGCGGTGGAGATCTACCGCGCCGCCCGGATCTCGGTAAACTACCGGGCCGCGGGAATCCTGGCGTTGGTGGAAACCCTGATAGCCCTGGGAGCCTTCCTCGGCTGGGGCCTTCTGGACCGCGCCCTGACCCGGCGCCGGGACCCCGGTACGGGGGAAGCGCTGCCCGAAGCGCCGTTCCGGGAGGGCTTCGCCGGGAGCCTCATCGGGGGGATCTATGCGGCTGTCCTGCTGATCCTCGTGATCCTCCCGATCCTCAGCGTAGTGCTGCAATCCTTCATGCTGAGGCCCGGCCTGCCGCTGCGCTTCTCCCTCCAGCCCTGGCTGGGCATAGCCGGACGGGTGATCCCCGCCCTGGGCCGCTCCCTCCTCCTGGCGGGGGCCTCCGCCTCCCTGGCCTGCCTCATCGCCGTGGCAGCCGCGGGGAGCCTGCGCCTCGCCGGGGAGCGATCTTTGCCGGGAACCCTGGTGCGGGTTTTCTCCGTCTCCCCGCTGATCTCCAGCGGGGTGGTGCTGGGGCTGGGCTGGCTCCTCCTCTACGGCAGGGGTTCCCTCTCCCTGGCTTCCCTCGCCGCCTTCCACGCGGTGCTGAGCCTCCCCTTTGCCTTCAATTCGGTGCTGCAGGGCTTCAGGGATATTCCCGCCAACACTGCCAACGTCGCCCTCTCAGCCGGGGCAAGCCCCCTGACGCGCCTCCTTACGGTGGACCTTCCCCTGGCCCTCCAGCGGCTGCGTTCCGCCTGGGCCTTCTCCGCGGCCATCAGCCTGGGGGAGCTCAACGCATTGCTCATGCTGGGGCCGGAATCCTTTGAAACGCTGCCCCTCCTGATCTACCGGGCGGCGTCTTCCTACCGCTACGGTTCGGCCTGCGCCGCCGGAACCCTGCTGATCCTCTGCTGCGCGGCGGCCTTCCTCCTGGCCGAGACCCGCTCCGGCGGGAGCCCCCGTGGCGCTTGAGGTACGGGGCCTCCGCAAGCGCCGGGGGGATTTTAACCTGGAGCTGGACCTGCGGGTGGAGGACGGCGAAACCCTGGTGCTGGCGGGGCCTTCAGGTTGCGGCAAGACCACAGCCCTGCACCTCATCGCCGGCCTCCTGGAGCCGGATTCCGGGGAGATTAGCCTGGACGGAAAGAGCCTTGCCGGGGTTCCGCCCTGGAAGCGCTCGATCTCCGTGGTTTTTCAGGATCTGGCGCTGTTTCCGCATCTGGACACGGGGCAGAATGTGGCCTACGGGCCCTTCGTACAGGGTATGCCCAAGGGGGAGCGGCGGAGGCTGGCGCGGGAACAGCTCGAAAGGGTGCGGCTTCCGGGTTACGAGCGGCGGAGGGTGGACACGCTTTCCGGCGGCGAAAAGCAGCGGGCCGCCATAGCCAGGGCGCTGGCCGCCTCCCCCAGGCTCCTCCTCCTGGACGAGCCCTTCTCCAGCCTCGACGCCCCGCTCCGCCGCCGTTTCCGCCGGGAATTCCGGGAACTCTTCCGGGCCGCCCCCTTTCCCTGCATCTTTGTTACCCACGATCAGGAGGAGGCGGCGGTTTTGGCGGATCGCGCGGCCTTCATCAGGGAGGGGCGTATCGTGGAAAGCGGCCCCGTGCGGGAACTTTTTCTTTCCCCCAAGACCTCAAGCGGCGCTGAATTTTTCGGGGCGGGGACGGTGCTGCCCTGCTCCCTCCTCATCCCCCGGGACGCGGTATCCCTCTCCCCCGCCGAGGGGAGCGTGCCCCTTCCCGTGCGGGTGGCCCTGGTCCTCTTTGAGGGGAGCAAGACCACGCTGGAACTGGAGCTGCGGCTTCCCGGAAAGACCGGGGTCCTGCTGCTCCGGGCGGAGCAGAGCCCCCGCATCGAAGCCCCCCCCCAGGGCGGCGAGGTTACCGCCTGGCTCAAGGCCGGCCTGCTCCGCCGGGTAGAGCGGCGGTAACAGCCGCTTAGATGAGGCCCCGCAGTATCTCCAGGCCCTCGTCGATTTCAGCGTCGTCTATGACGTAGGGCGGGAGGAAGCGCAGGGTTTTTTCTCCGGCGGAGAGGAGCAGCAATCCCGCTTCCAGGGCCCGGTTAAGGATGTCCCCCGCGCTGCCGTCTATGTCCACGCCTATCATGAGGCCCCGGCCCCGTATGTCCAGGACCCTGGGGTGCCTCCAGGCGGCGATGAGGGAGCGGAATTTTTCGCCCTTCCGGGCAATTTCCGCGAGGAATGCGGGATTGTCCACAGTTTCCAGGACTACGAGGCCCCCCGCGGCGGCCAGGGGGTTTCCCCCGAAGGTGGAGCCGTGGTCCCCGCTCTGCAGGACTTCCGCCGCCGCGCCGCCGGCGAGGACCGCCCCCACGGGGACGCCGCCGGC